>NZ_FQUI01000036.1 GCF_900129175.1 Marinitoga hydrogenitolerans DSM 16785 | reverse complement strand
CTGGTATTAGCCATCGTTTCCAATGGTTGTCCCAGTCTGGAGGATACTTTCCTACGCGTTACTCACCCGTTCGCCACTAGTACTACTCTCCGAAGAGAGCCTCCTCGTTCGACTTGCATGTGTTAAGCACGCCGCCAGCGTTCGCCCTGAGCCAGGATCAAACCCTCCATCCAAGATTTCGAGTTCGATCACTTAACTCTCTCTTTTTACTTCCGCTGGGTGTCTCTGTTCACTTGTCAAGGAGCTTCTTCCTTATTTCCCTTTTCCTTCTTTTCCTCCCGCGGCTCTTCGTCCGCGTCCGAGTATATATATTACCACCTTTCTCTTGCTTTGTCAACTTACATCTTCGTTAATTTTGTTAATCGTTTGTGAATTGATTGGAATTAGCTTTGTTACTGTGTTTAGATTTGGGGCATTATTACATATCTCTTTAGTTTTTCTATATCCCCTTGATCTCCTATAACCATAAGCGAATCATTTGGCTTTATTTTGAAATTAGATTTCGGATTATATTGAGCTTTTCCATTTCTTCTAATTGCCATAACTACAACATCAATAGTTTTAGATATCTCAAGATCACCAAACTCTTTTCCAACCATCCAACTATTTTCTGGTACTTTTATTTCTGCAAATCCAAATGTTTCACCAAAATCTATCTGGGTACTTTCAATAAAGGAAAGCACATTTGGTTTAGCCACCATCAACGCCATTCTTTTTCCTGTTATCTCTGGAGGTAAAATAACATTATCAACTCCAGCATATAAAAGCTTTCTTAATTCTTCCGAACTGGTAGCATTAGATACTATATATAACGAAGGATTTAATGTTTTAGCTGTTAAAGAAATATATAAATTATCAACATCGCTTGGTAAAGTTAGCAATACACCTTTCGCCTCAAATATCTTTGCTTTTATTAATATATCTTCATCTTTTGCATCACCTATAATATAATTTATATTCTTATATTCTTCTTTTTCAAGCAGTTTATCAATCCTCTCTTGATCTTTTTCTATTACAATATATGGTATTTTATTCTTTGAAAATTCATCTATAATATATTTTCCAACTTTCCCTCCACCAACTATTATATAATGATTTGTAAGGTTTTCTATTCTTTTCACCATTCTAAGGATACCCCCTATTTTTTTAAAATCTCCTTCAACAAACAATGCCGTTAAAGAAGAAATCAAATACAATACTACAGAAATACCAGAAAATATGAGTATAGCATCGAATATTATTGTTGCATTAGAAATGTTTTCCGGCATTCCATACCCCACAGTAGAAAGTGTTATTGCAGTAATATAAAAAGCTTTAAAAAAATCCCAACCTTCCAATAACATAAATCCAAAAATACCAATAAGAAATATCAATATAATTGTTGTAATAGAAAAAGTTATTTGTTTAAATATTCTTCTATATTCTTCCATTCTATCCACTCCAATAAGGTATGGTTTTTTTATAATAATTAAATTGTTCTTTTAAAAATTTATTATTTATATATTTTTTCAGTGTTGTGTTTAAATACTTTTTTATGTGATTTTCTGTTATTCCTATTTTTTCCAAACCTTTTTTTATATCTTTATATTCTCCTTTATTTTTTAAAAATTCTTCATTTACTGCTAAAAATAATATTTTTTTTACTCTATAATCTTTTTTTAAATCATATTTATCTTTTATAATATTATAAATTGAAATAGGATTTATATTTTCTTTAAGTGATATTCTTTCAATAATATTATCGTATTCTTCTCTACCTTTTTTAGAATATAACTCATAAACTGTTTCCATATTAATGGGTGTCACTTGTAATTTTAAATGTTTTAAAAATCTATATATTTCATTTTCTATTTCTTCAATTCTTCTAATGCTAATATTAATATAATCATTTTTTAGAAATTTATTTAGTGATGGTAATTTTTCAAAATCCGTAATTGGCATCCACCCTGCGGGAATTCTTTCTTTATTGTATATATCTTTAATTGTATCTTTTTTTAAACTATACGTTTGAAAAATTATTTTCTCTATTAAAGCTTCAAGCATTAGTAAGTATGTATCTAATAAATCTTTTGTTTGTAAAATCTTTAAAATTCTACTTTCAAAATCACCTTCTAAATTCTTATGAAGCGGAGAACCATTATAATGTAATTCCAACGGAGAATAATCTGTATTCTGCTTTTTTATTGAAATTATCAATTTAACTATATCTATTAATAAATCTCTTTTCTTATTGTTTTTAACTAACCTAGTTGCTATAGGTATTTGTTTTAGATCTCCAACTTCCAAATCAACACTTCCGGCTATAAATTTATACAGATAAAAGGCAAGCTTACTATTCAAAAAACCTAACAAAGCATACCTAAATTTTTCATCTTCTGTAAAAATACTACTCCCTTTGCAATCAAAAAGAAAATTTTCCGGAAGAATTCTAAAAGTGGGACCTTTTGAAGTTGTCATAGAATATGTAATCCCTGATTTAAAATAATATTGCTTATTTGGCAAATGATTTCCCATCTTTTTTAATTGGTTATAATTTTCTTCATCAAAAGCTATTACCCACCAAAGATTCCCAAACCATTTGTTATACGGACCTCCTTTAACATAAGGAACCCATTTTTTTTTATCTTTTTTATGATTAAAACTTATTTCATCCCTTGGTACTTGCCAGTGATATCTTAGGAATCTTTTATTGTCACCTGTAGCTATTCCTTGTCTAACATCAGCATATTTTATCAATTTATCATATTCAAATATTTTTTTTATTTCATCGTTCACCCAATATACAAAAGGAATTCTTGGAATTTTTTTGAATTCTCTCTGATCTATCTCAAAAACTTTTTCAGAATATTTATTATAATATAATTTTTTTGATATTTCTTCTAATTCATATCTTTTTTTTTCATATGAGATATCATTAAGATTTATATATATACCCTTTTCTTTTATATTTTTGTTTTTCCTTAAAATATACATTGCAGTATCTACAAATGCATCCTCAAAAACACCACCTAACCCAAAATGAACAAGTTTTTCTATATGTATATTTTTTATTATAAATTCCCTTAACTTTTCATAACTACTTATAAACATAAATGTTTGTGGTGTAATCATGCCTAAAAGACCATCTTTAATTAAAAAGTCATAATTTCTTTTAATAAAACATGCATATAAGTTTTTTCTAAAATCAAAGTATTTTTTTCTAATATGTTTTCTTAAGTTAGGGGTATAATCGTGCGAATCTGTATAGGGTGGATTGGATATCACTATGTCATAATTTAAAACAAGAATTTTAAAGAATTTTTTTAATTTATCTACATAATATTTTTCTAAATGTGTCTTTTCTTCAAATAATGGTATTATATTTCTCTTTTGTAATTTTTTTATCATTTCTTTTGATTTATTGCTTAATATTATTAAACTTCCCAATTCCTCATATCCTTCTAATTCATCTTTTACAGCATCATACACTTGCTTTAATTCGTTATCCTCTATATCTTCTGACTGTATCATTTCAAAATTAGTAGAAACAAGATTGAAATTCAAATTCCCATTATACCCATCTATTAGCGTTTTTATTTTTAAAATTATTTTTGCTATTTCAACGGATCGTTCATCTATATCCATCCCATATATATTTTTTTCAATAATGTTTTTTATATATTTGTCCTTAGAATATCCCTGTTTTTCATAAAATTCTTTTAATCTATCATATATTTTAATCAAAAAATGTCCACTACCACATGCTGGATCCAAAATTTTGATGCTTTCAAGTCTCTTTTTATATTCTCTTTTTTTATATTTTATTTTATATTTATTTGCTATTTCAAAATCATCATAAAGTTCACAATAATATTTAGTTAATGTATTATCAACCAAATACTCAACAACCCATTCAGGTGTATAAAATTGCGATTGTTCAAATAATTTTGATCTTTCCTCATTAATATTATAATATTGATATGCCCAACCCAATATATCTTCTTTATGCCAATCCTTTACTTTTTCTATTTCATTTATTATATTATAGAAACTATCTTTATCTAATTTTATCTCATAAATATCTTCAAAAAGTTCAGGTATATTATTTTTTAGCTCTATAAAATCATTATATCCTTTCAAAATGCCTTTTTCATTTAGCATTTTTAGAGCTATGATTTTATTTAAGTAATTAAATGTATAATTTTCAATATATTTTTCTCTTTGCTCTTTATAATTTTCAAAAAAATACTCTTTTAACATATTAAAATTTATCTTATTTATAATAGTTCTATTAAAAGTAGGATTATATGAATTCTTATAAAAACCCAATTTTTCTAATTTTAATTCAATAGATTCTTTTATCATATTTTTTATTTTTTGAATTGTATTTTTTAAATTTTCATACATATATATCCCCCAATTTATTTTTCAACTAAAAAAATTCGTAGTATATAATTCTCTTCTTCAATATTTTCTTCTTCTGCATTAACTAAATAGTATTCTACAAAACCCGATAATGCATTTGTATCTTTAAATAAATACATATTTTCAGAAATTTTATAAAATTCATCTATACCATCTAACACAAAATTCGTATATTTAGCTTTAACTTTTATTTTTTTTGTAGAATTTTCTGTTAATTTCTTTGGTAAATCTGAAAATTCTATTTTTTTAAATTTACCTAAAAGAAATTCAGAAAAATAAATTTCATATTCATCCTGCAAATCTGTTGGCACTTTATAGAATTCTATTGTTTTATCTTTTGTTATCAATATATTTTTTATTCCTCTTATAAAAAAAGATGGAAAAGATATTAATATTCCATTATCCAATTCTCTAACATTAAAATATCTAAATGCTCGTTCTTTAAATTCCATATCTTTATATTTAATAACAAACGTTGTTTCATCTATTTTATTTATCTCCACATTTCCAAAGTTTGTTTCAATTATCTCTTTATTAGAATATATATTCTGCCAATTTGCTTTTTCTATTTGTAATGTAGGTAATATCTTAAATTCATTTAATACTTTTTCATATTGTGACCATATAAACCATACTAAAACATATATTCCAAACATGATAATAAAAATAATTAACAAAGATTTGGCTCCTTTTTTCTTTTCTTCTTCACTTAATACACTCATTTTTTTACCTCCAAATTTTATATCCATTTGTAATAGGCATTCTTCTATCTTTACCAAAAGCTCTTTGTGTAATTTTTATCCCTGGAGCTCCTTGTCGTCTTTTATACTCATTTAAATCAACAAGTTTTATTACATATTTTACTGTTTCAATATCATACCCATCTTCAACAATTTCATCTATACTCATCTCATACTCTATATATCTTTCAAGAATTGAATCAAGAATTTCATATGGCGGAAGTTTGTCCTGATCTGTTTGGTCCGGTCTTAATTCCGCAGAAGGTGCTTTAGTAAATATATTTTCTGGAATAACCCAACCACCTTTTATTCCATTAAAATATTTGGCTAATTTATATATCTCCGTTTTGTATACATCCTTTATAGGTGAAAAACCTCCAGCCATATCACCATATAATGTAGCATAACCTGTTGCAACCTCACTTTTATTTCCAGTAGCAAGCGCTATATATCCAAATTTATTTGAAAACGCCATTACTATTGTACCTCTAATTCTAGCTTGTATATTTTCTTCAGCTACGTTCATAGCCAACCCCTTAAATGCAACATTTAATTCTTTTAATAATGTTTCAAATGTTTTTCTTATTGGTATTGTGTGCGTATTAATTCCAAGGTTTTTGGATAGCATTATAGAATCCTCTATACTTCCTCTAGATGAATATTGTGATGGCATCAATATTCCAAAAACATTTTCTCCACCAAATACATCGGCAGCTAATGCTGCAACAAAAGCAGAATCCATACCTCCACTTAATCCTAAAATCACTTTTGAGAATCCATTTTTATATACATAATCTTTAAGACCCAACTTTAAGGCTTCATACATTTCCTCATATTTATTTAATAACAATATTTTTTTATTTCCTTTTAAAATATTATCTTTTTTGTATATACTTTTATCTATCTTTCTTACTTCAACATTGTGTGTTTCATATATTAAATGTCTCCTTTTCCCTTCTCTTAAATTTGCCCTTGTTGATGATATAGGATCAATATCAATAAAATCTATTGTTTCTTCAAATAATGATAATGAATGGACAACTTCACCAAAAGGATTAATAACTACACTACCGCCATCAAAAACTATTTCATCCTGTCCTCCAACTAAATTCACGTATACAAGCCATGTTGAAAGTTCTGAAGCTCTTGTTTTTAACATCTCTAATCTACTTTCTGGTTTCCCTTTAGTATATGGAGATGCTGATAAATTCACAATAACATGCGCTCCCATTTCTGCAAGATCTACAGCTGGACCATTTGGCACCCATATATCTTCACAAATAGTAATTCCTATTTTTAATCCATTTTTCATTTCTATCATTAATGGTTGAGTGCCTGGTGAAAAGTATCTTTTTTCATCAAAAACCGAATAATTCGGCAAATATATTTTATGATATTTTGCTTCCTCTTTTCCATTATATACAATATACGCTGCATTATATGCATCAACTTCAAAATCTAAATCACCTATTACCGATATTACGTTTTTATTCATGCTATATTTAATATATTCATTTAATATTTTTTTTGAATCATTTAAAAAACCTGTTTTTAATACAAGGTCTTCTGGCGGATATCCAGTTAAAAACAATTCTGGAAATATCAATAAATCACTTTTTTTTGTTTCTGCTATATTGAGAGCTTTCTTTGCTTTATCAAGATTTCCTCTTAAATTCCCAACATGTGAATTTAACTGTGCAATTCCTATTCTAAGTCTCATAATTCCACTCCTTTTTGCTTTTTTAATATTATAACATAATTTAAGTCTTTTTTAAGATATTTATGCTATAATACTCTTGAACATTTTGAAATATTTATAGTCTAATGGATAGGATATTTTATATTTCTAAAATCAGAAAGAACTAAAAAAGCAAAAAAAAAGATTTATAATTGGAGGTGGTAGATAGATGTTTTTTTATCCATTTTGGTTTGATCCTACATTTATTATTTTATTACCAGGTTTAATATTATCTTTGATAGCGCAGGCATCAGTACAATCTACATTTTCAAAATATTCAAAGGTTGTATCTATAACAGGTGAAACTGGAGCAGAGTTTGCACAAAGAATGTTGAACACTTTAGGACTATATGATGTAAGAGTTGAAGCTGTTTCTGGTTTCTTAACTGATCACTATGATCCAAGAAATAAAGTATTAAGATTATCTTCAGCTACTTATTCCAGCAGATCTGTTGCAGCATTGGGAGTAGTCGCCCATGAAGTAGGACATGCTATGCAGCATCAAGAAAATTATTTACCATTAGTTTTAAGAAACTTTTCCGTTCCATTTGCTTCTATAGGATCAAATTTATCATGGATTATATTTTTAATAGGATTTCTTTTTTATAGTCAAGCTTTGATTCAAATAGGAATTGTGTTGTTTTCTTTCGCTGTTTTATTTACATTAATAACATTACCTGTTGAATTTAATGCCAGCGCAAGAGCTATTAAAACTTTACCTTTAATGGGCATGCCAACTTCCGAAGTAATTCATGTTAAAAAGGTTTTAGGCGCCGCAGCTATGACATACGTCGCATCTGCTGCTATGGCTATTTTACAATTAATAAGAATGATAATGATTGCTGGAATGTTTGGAGATAGAGAATAAAAACACCCCGCATTGCTGGGTGTTTTTATTTTAGTTCGCTTATTTCTTTTTGAGCTTTATTTAAGGCTTCTTCAGGTTCTAATAAACCATTTAATGCCATTAAAACATATCTTCTTAAAACTTCAGAAAATTTATTATATTCTATTAGATATGGCCTATTCACTGCATTTTTTAATTCTAAAATTTTTTTATAATTATACTCTTTTTCTTTTATATATCCATCATACATGCTTTTAAATGGTGGAATTTCATAATTAAATTTTTTAAAAAATTCTTTTTTTGTAAGTATTCTTATAGCATTAATAGACTCTTTAATTTTCTTTGTATTTCTAAGTATTGCGAGACCTTGATATCCGCTTACAGAAACCGTTTCTTTCTTTTTTAAAATTTCATTAGATACAGGAATTAGCTCCAGTGACCCTTGTTCTACTATTTTAGAATATCTTTCATCTTCCATGTATCTTGATTGATATGTCCAATTAGTAGTAAAAGCTGCATCACCATTTAAAAATATATTTAAAACATCATCTTCCTTAAATTCCAAGGACATGGGATTAATTAATTTTTCATCTAATAAATGTTTCATAAATTTAAGAGCCTTTACCGCTTCAATTGTATTTACCCTTAGTTTTCCATTTTTATAATAGTCTCCTCCAAAAGCGCCTAATATCCATGTAAATTCACATGTTAATGCTTCTTTATTTAACCAGGAATCAACTATTGGATATTCTAAAATTCCCTTTTCTTTAATAATTTTTGCTTGATATACCATCTCTTCTAAAGTTTTTGGAGGATTATCAAAACCAGCTTTTTTCAATATTTCTTTATTTACAAAAAAATGCTGTATGTTTACAAGATAAGGTATAGCCCATATCTTCCCATTATATTTAAATTGATCTAACACATATTCAGGAATATCTTTATAATATTCCTCACTTATTAAATCATCTAAAGAACATAATATTTTATTACTTGCCAATTCTGGTATCCATATCAAGTCAACTAAAACAAGATCATATAACGGGGTAGCCGAATTTATTGATATTTTTAAATTTTCATGCATTTCTTCATAAAATTTAAACGTAACCTCTATATTAGTTGCTTCTTGAGATATATAATTTATTAAATCCTCAGGTTGATATCCCGCCTGATACATGTATAAAAAATTTATGCTAAACATTAAAATATATATACTTATGAATAGAATAAAAATAAGGATTCTTTTCATTATATTTCCCCCTGCAGTTTTTCATATTTTTTTAACTTATATTGCAATGTCCTTAAACTAATCCCCAATGCTTTAGCTGTTTTTGTTTTATTTCCTTCATATTTTTTTAATGTATTTAAAATTACTTTTTTTTCTATTTCATCAAGTGTCATTGATGAATATTCAAAATCTTCTTTTTTATTGTTATTTATAAAAAATACACTTATATCAGATTTCTTAATTATTTTATTTGTATCAAATATGATAAATATTTTTTCGACAAAATTCCTAATTTCTCTAATATTTCCTGGCCAATTATAATTCATTAATATATCAAGAGCATCTTTTGAAAATTTAATCTCCTTTTTATTGTACTTTTTTGAATATCTTTTATTAAAAAATTCTATAAAAATCGGAATATCGTCTTTTCTTTCTCTTATTGGCGGAATATTTATATTTATTACATTCAATCTATAATACAAATCCATTCTAAAATTACCCTTTTTTACTTCTTCTTCAAGAGTCCTATTAGTTGCAGCTATAACTCTAACATCAACATTGATTTCTTTGGTTCCTCCAACTCTTTCAATTGTTCCACTTTCTAAAACTCTTAAAAGCTTACTCTGTATTTCCAACGGAAGTTCTCCAATCTCATCAAGAAATATTGTTCCCTGATCTGCAAGTTCAAATTTTCCAGGTTTAAATTTTTCAGCACCGGTAAATGCTCCTTTTTCATATCCAAATAGTTCTGATTCTACTAAATCTTTGGGTATTGCTGCACAATTTACTATGATAAAGGGTTTATTTTTTCTTTTACTAAATCTTTGAATATATCTCGTAAAAACTTCTTTTCCTACACCTGTTTCTCCTGTTATTAATAAATTAGCATCTGTTTCTATTACCTTATTTACTATTTCTATTAAATTTCTCATTATCTCAGATTGACCTATAACAAAATCCTCTTTTATGCTTTCTTGAACTATATATTTTAGTTTTGAATTTTCCTTCTCTAATTTAATTTCATCATACGCCTTTTCAATTATAAAGAATAATCTTTTTAAATCTATAGGTTTTTTTATAAAATCAAAAGCTCCTGATTTCATAGAATATACAGCATCCTGAACATCACCAAAACCGGTCATTACAACAACTTTCAAAAAAGGATTAACTTGAATAAATTCTTTAATTAAATCTGTTCCTTTTCCATCTGGCAAAATCATATCCAATAATAAAATATCATAATCATTTAAATCATATTTTTTAGAACTTTTTAAATCATGACATAATCTAACCTCGTAGCCTTTTTCTTTTAAAAATCTTTTCAAGATATCCGCACTATTTTTATCATCTTCTATTATCAAAATATTTCTCATAATATCTCCTCACTTTTGAATTCTAAAATGAATTTTGTTCCAGATTTTGAACTTTCAAACTTTATTTCTCCATTTAATTCTTTAACTATAGAATGCACAATAAATAGACCTATTCCATTCCCATATTTTTTAGTTGTAAATGGTTTTTTGAAAACATTATTTTTTAATTCTTCTGGTATTCCTTCACCATTATCTTCAATAATAATCTTTATCTTTTCATCGTTTTTATCAATATTCACATTTATTTTTTTCTCACCTTTTTTATTCTCCAAAGCCTCTATAGAATTATTAATAATATTATAAAATAATTGATTAAGTCTTTGTGGATTTGCTTTAACCAAAATATTTTCATGTGATTTCTTAAAATCTATTTCTATTGAATTCTCTAAAAGTTTATATTTCAATAAATTTAAAATTTGAGATATCACATTATTAATATTTATATATTTTTCTTCTGACTCAATAATAGCTTTAGAAGAGAGTTCTCCAACTATAGAATCGATAATCTTTATTTGTTCAATTATTATATCGCTAATATTTTCTATTTTCTTATTCCCTTCAAATTCCATTTTTAAATATTGCAAATTAAGATACATTGAATTCAACGGATTTCTTATTTCATGAGCAGCAATTCTCCCAAATTTTTCTTTTTCAATTAACTTTTCATTTAAAGAATATAAATTATTCATTTCTTTTTCTAACGATATATCCCTTATTAATACTAAAAATGACCCATTATTTAAATATTGTCTTGTTATTTCTATTAATTTTTGTTCTCCTTTCATCTCTAATGAATATATTCTATTATTTGACTCTTTTATTTCCTGATCACCAATTTCTTTCAAAATCTCTTCTCCAAGAGAATTTTTGATTTTAATACTACCATCTATATCAAAAAATATTATCCCTTCATATAAGTTCTCTACTAAATATTTCAATGTATTTTTTTCTTTTTCTAAATTTTTTATATTATTTTCTATTTCTTTCTTCATGTTAATCAAATTTTCTGACAAAATATTTATCGATTCTACTAATTCTTTATATCTATTATTTTTATTCTCTAACTTAATTTTTGTATCAAAATTACCTTTAGCTATTTTAGAAATAGCCCTTATAGATTGTTCTAAAGTTCCAATATCTTTCCCAAAATAAAATAGAGCAAAATATATTAGTAATGGAGATAATATTATCCATATTATTAAAGCAGTATTTAAATTTAATGATATATTTTCAAAGAAAATATCTTTAATTTTATTTTGAATAGCATTTAATTGCGATATATCAAAAGACAAAATCAACATTAAATCTTTAGAAAGATAATAAATTTTTGATGGATATTTATAATTTCCAGAAATAACAAATCTATCTTTAATTTCAAATTCTTTATAAAACGATTGTTTTTGAAATAATTTATGTTTTTTTCCAATTATTGAGATAATTGATATTGAAGAATAATTTAAAGAATCTAAAAAATATCTATCAATTCTTTTTGATGAGAAAACTGAAACATTGTTTTTCGAATATTTTGCAATCATATAAATAGAATTATCATCTTCAAAAAAACCCTCTTCAATATCCTTTATTTTAGCAAAATCACCAATATCAATAATTTTATTACCATCTACAACGATTCTAACCCCATCAATATCTGAAGAATTTAACAATTCATTTATATATATTTTTAAAGTGTTTAACAATCCGTATTTGGCATAATCTATTATTCTTTGATTTTCTAAGATATTTTTAGAAAAATTTTTTAACATTTTTTGTTGATCATAAAAACTATTTATAGTTGTTGGATATATTTTATTAACCATCTCAAAACCAAAATCATCAATGGTTGTCTTTGTATATTCAGAAAGTTCATTAAAAAGATTTTTCGTAATATAAATTTTATTAAAAATTGTAGTAATTATAGGAAAAATAGCCAAAATTAATATGATTAAAATGAATCTTCTTTTTAAAGTCATTATTCCACCACCAATTTTTGCATACTATATGCAATTTTTGCATATCAATTATATAATCAAAAAAATATTTGTGCAATTTTTGCATAAAACTATAAGATATGGTTACTCATATTTAAACTCTGTGATAATTAAAAATCTTTAATTTTCTTAAATTAATATTAATTTTTCTATAAAATTGGCACAGTGTTGCTAATAAAATTGACGGATGATTTTTAATAATATGGAGGTGGCAGAATGAAAAAAGTTTTATTGGCATTGTTAGTTATTTTTACAGTTACTCTTTATGCACTTGACGTAGGTATTGTTCTTCCAACAAAAGATGAACCAAGGTGGGTTCAAGATGAAACAAGATTTAGAGAAGCTTTAAAAGATACAAACTATTCCGTTGAAGTTTTATTCAGTCAAGGTTCTCCAGCAAGAGAAAGACAAAATGTTGAGGCTTTATTGTCAAAAGGTATAAAAGTACTTATTATATGTCCTCAAGATGCTGTTGCAGCAGCTGGAACTGTAGAAATGGCAAAAAAAGCTGGGGTACAGGTAATTTCATATGATAGATTAATATTACAAACAAAGGCTGTTGATTATTTTGTAACTTTTGATAGTGTTGAAGTTGGTAGAGCGCAGGGAAGATTTTTAGTTGAGCATGCTACTGGTAAAAATAATCCATTATATTTATATGCTGGTGCATTATCTGATAACAACGCATTTTTATTCTTCCAAGGTGCCTGGGAAATTTTACAACCAAAAATCGCTGACGGAACATTTAGAATTATAAATTCTTCTGAAGCTGTTAAATTACAAAATAAAAAAGAATTAACACGTGAAGAAATGGCAAAAATTATTGGTCAGGTAACAACTGATTGGAGTTTTACTGTTGCAAGAAGAAAAGCTGAAGATAATTTAACAAGAGCTAGAAAAACAGATAAAGGTACAGTATTTATATTAGCTCCAAATGATGGTACTGCAAGAGCAATTGCTGATGCATTTAGACAAGATAGAGATGTTAAAAAATACTATGTTACAGGACAGGACGCAGAAAAAGCTTCTATTCAATATATAATCGATGGAAAACAGTCCATGACTGTATTTAAAGATGTTAGAATTCTTGTTAAAGATGCTATAAATGTTGCTCAATTCTTATTAAAAGGTATTAAATTAATAACACCTCAATCATATGATAATGGTGTAAAAATGGTTCCAGCAATTCAATCAGAAATACAAGTCGTTACAAAAGATAATGTAAGAGATGTATTAATAAATTCTAATTATTATAAAAAATCAGATTTTAGATGGTAATTTAAATGATCTAAGTAATTTAAGGGTAGTGCTAATCGCTACCCTTTTTAAAAAGTGAGAGGTGATTTTTTTGAGTGAATATATCCTTGAAATGAAAAATATTACTAAAGAATTCCCTGGTGTAAAAGCTCTCGATAATGTAAATTTTAAAGTAAAAAGAGGTGAAATTCACTGTTTGGTTGGTGAAAATGGTTCTGGAAAATCCACATTAATGAAAGTTTTAAGTGGATTTCATGTACATGGAAGTTATAATGGCCAAATAATCTTTGAAGGAAATGAAATGAAATTTAAAAGTATATATGATAGCGAAAAAGTTGGAATAGTTACTATTTATCAGGAATTAGCATTAATTCCTGAATTAACAATATACGAAAATATTTTTTTAGGACATGAAATTGAAAATAATGGCGTAATAGATTGGAATAAAACAATTTTAGAATCAAGTAATATGCTTAAAAAATTAGGCTATGAAATGGACACTTCTAAAAAAGTAAAAGAATTGGGAGTAGGTTTACAACAAATCGTTGAAATAGCTAAAGCTCTTAGTAAAAATGTTAAATTATTAATCTTAGATGAACCAACATCATCATTAAATGAGACTGATAGTGAAAATCTCTTAAGAATTGTAAAAGATTTAAAAAAACATGGAATCACATCTATCTTGATATCACATAAACTCAAAGAAGTGCTGGAAGTTGCAGACACCATTACAATATTAAGAGATGGTTTAACTATAACAACAATAGAAAATAAAAATATAACGGAAAATGATATTGTTAAATATATGGTTGGAAGAGAAATAGAAGATATTTATCCAAAAAGGCACCATATGATTGGAGAAAAGTTATTTGAAATCAAAAATTGGAAAGCATATGACAAAAAAGATGGAAAATATGTTGTAAAATCTGCCAGCTTTCATGTAAAAAAAGGAGAGATTGTTGGCATTGCTGGATTAATTGGCGCTGGAAGAACGGAACTTGCGCATAGCATTTTTGGCAATCCAGATGATTATGTAGTTAGTGGTGAATTGTATTTCGATGGAAAATTACAAAAATTCAAATCAACAGAAGATGCAATAAAAGCAGGTATAGCATATGTTTCTGAAGATAGAAAGGGAAATGGATTAATTCTTGATTTTGATATTAAAACCAATATAACTATTGCAAATCTTAAAAAACTAATAAAAAATGGCGTTTATGTTAATGAAAATGAGGAAATTATTGTTTCTGAAAAATATAGAAAATCTCTTAAAATAAAATCTCATAGCATTGAACAAAAAGTTCTTAACTTGAGTGGCGGAAATCAACAAAAAGTACAATTAGCAAAATGGTTATTTGTATCTCCAAAATTATTGATTTTAGATGAACCAACAAGAGGTATAGATGTTGGTGCTAAACATGAAATATACACAATTATGAATAAACTCGTTGAAGAAGGTATGAGTATAATTATGATATCATCAGAACTACCTGAAGTATTAGGTATGAGTGACAGAATTTATGTCATGGCCGGTGGAAAAATAGTTGGAGAATTAAACAGTCAAGAAGCTACACAAGAAAAAATAATGACTATGGCTGTAGAATATTAGGGAGGAAAGAGCATGCTTGAAGAATTAAAAACATTACTTAAAAAAAATATAAGAGAATATGGAATGTATATTGCTCTTGTAATAATTATGGCAATATTTTCTTTATTAACAGATGGATTATTTTTCTCTTCAAGAAACCTAAGTAATTTATTCAATCAAATGGGGTATATAGCTGTTTTAGCGGTTGGTATGACATTGGTAATAGTTATCAGGCATATAGACCTTTCAGTTGGTTTTGGTTCTGGTTTTTTAGGTGCAATTGCTGCTATTCTGATGATGCAATATAATATTCCGATTTTACCAACAATATTAATTGTAATGCTTATTGGTATATTTTTTGGGTTAATTAATGGATTTTTTATTTCTTATATTGGGATTCCATCATTTGTTATGACGCTAGCAGGAATGATGATTTTTAGAGGAGCTTTGCTTGTCTCAACAGAAAAAACAGGAACTATAATTATATTAAATGATACGTTTAATGAAATAGGCAATGGGTTTATTCCTGATATTTTCCATAACGAAAATATTCACATGACCTCTCTACTATTAGGCGCAATTATTATATTTTTTTATATTATATCTGAAATAAAGAAGAGAAATAATAAACTAAAATATAATTTCGAAGTTTTATCTATGAAAGTTTTTATATTAAAATTAATATTAATCTCCTCTGTAATTGGTTATGTGTTCTGGACATTGGCAAATTACAATGGTGTATCTTGGACTTTCTTAATAGTTTTAGTAGTTGCATTTGTTTATCATATTATCACCACAAAAACCCCTTTAGGAAGACATATTTATGCTGTTGGAGGTAATCCTGAAGCTGCTAAATTAAGTGGTATCAGCATAAATAAAATTACATTATTTGTTTTTGGCTCTATGGGATTTTTAACAGCATTATCTGGTATTTTATATACATCTAGATTCCAATCTGCTACTCCAACAGCTGGTACATTATTTGAACTGGATGCTATTGCTGCTGCTTATGTTGGTGGTGTTTCTGCATCAGGAGGTGTTGGTAAAGTTACAAACTCCATAGTAGGTGCTTTAGTTATGGCCTCACTTATTAATGGAATGAACTTAATTGGTGTGGGTATCTCTTATCAATATATAATTCGTGGTGCTGTATTAGTAGCCGCTGTTGTATTTGATATAAAAACTAGAAATAAAGCTTCTTAACCTTCCTTTATATAAAATCCTTCAGCAAAAATCGCTGAAGGATTTTTTTCTAACTTTTTGAAATTATTTTTTTTAATATTATTATGATATAATTATTTACAATAGATTTGAGGAGTGTTATCATGAATATAGACTTTGATTCCTTTAATTTCTTATATCTTATTTTAGACAAAAATGGAAAGATTTCAGATATTAATAAATATGGCTGCAAATTACTCGGCTTACCAAAAAATATGATTTTAGGTAAAAATATTTTTAATACTTTTATATCTGAAGAAGATAAAGATTTTTTATATATCTTATTTCACACAGCAATTAACGAACGAAAAAAAATCATTCAAAAACAAGGTCAAATAAAATTACTGAATTCTAAAAAAGAATGCATATACATAAATCTTTATTGTGAACTTTTTGAAAATAGTTTTGTGTGCTTTGGCTTTGATATTACGGAAAAAATAAAATTAGAACATTTAAGAGATAAAATCCATAAAATCAATAAATTAATTATAAATTCTTATAAGGTTAATAACATATGTGATTATTTTTTAAATGAAACAATCAAAATTATAGATGGCGCAGAAGCTGGAACTATTATAATGAAAACTCCTGATAATCTTTATCGTTTTGTTGCCGCTGTAAATTTTGATTTAGAAAAATTAAAATCTGTAACTCTTACAGAAGATTCTTTACAACTACAAAAAAATGTTTTTATCCGTAAGAATATTATTAAAAAATATAAAAATAATAAATATTTAAATATTATGATCAAATATGGTAAAGTAAAAGATATCAAATCTTCCTTGATTATTCCAATTATAATAGACGATAAATTTGAAGGTTCTATAAGCTTGGATTCTTTCACACGAGAAAATGCCTTTGATGAAGATGATTTCAAACTGGGAGAAATTATATCAAATGAATTATCACAGGTTATTAAAAGAAAAAAAATGGAAGAAAAATTAAGATATATGGCTTTACATGATCAATTAACATCTCTACCAAATAGACTCTATTTTTACGATCAAGCTGAAAGATTACTAAAATTAGCCAAGCGAAAAAAAATGAATTTAGCCTTTGTTTATATTGATTTAAAACATTTCAAAAGTATAAATGATAATTACGGGCATGATGCTGGAGATTACCTCTTATACGAATTTGCAGAAACCCTTAAAAAATCATCTCGTGAAAGTGATTTCCCTGCACGAATTGGAGGAGACGAATTTATTGTGATTTTATTTGATGTAAGTAGAAATGATGTAATAAATGTAATTAAAAGACTAAAAAATAAATTAAATATCCCTATTATCTATGAAAATGTTAAATTGAAAATTGACTTCAATTGTGGAGTAGCCTTCTTCCCAAAACACGGTGAAAATGTGGAAAATTTAATTAATTTTGCTGATAAAGCTATGTATAATGCTAAAAACTCAAACAAATTAATGGAATTTTATGAAGGAGAATAAATATGCTACGAATCAATAATATTAGATTACCTATAAATCATTCATTTGATGACATTAAAAGAAAAATCGCTAAACAATTGTCAATTTCTCCTAAAGATATTAAAAAAATTGAGATCGCTAAACAATCAATTGATGCAAGAAAAAAACATGAGATGATTTATTTTATTTATAACGTGGATTTTGAAATTGAAAATGAGAAAATTTTATTAAACAATCCTTTAATAACAAATTCTCCTAAAAGAGATTATTTATTTCCCCCATCTGGCGATATTCCTTTAAACTCAAGACCAATCATCATAGGAACTGGCCCTGCAGGATTATTTTCTGGATTAATATTAGCAGAAGCTGGATTTGAACCTATACTATTAGAAAGAGGAAAAAAAGTTGAAGAAAGAAAAAAAGATGTGGAAAAATTTTGGAACAATGGTAATTTAAATGTCGAAAGTAATGTACAATTCGGCGAAGGTGGTGCGGGAACATTTTCTGATGGGAAATTAAACACTTTAATAAAAGATAAACACAATAGAATTAGAAAAATGCTAATAGAATTTGTAAATGCTGGTGCTCCAGAAGAAATTTTATATATAAACAAACCACATATAGGAACTGATAATCTTGAAATTGCGGTAAAAAATATTAGAAAAAAAATTCAATCTTTAGGAGGAACATTCTATTTTAACTCTAAAGTTACAGATTTTATTATAAAAAATGGAAAAATCAAAGGAGTAATTATAAATAATAAAGATAAATTACACTCTGATATTGTTATACTTGCAATTGGTCACAGCGCAAGAGATACATTTAAGGTGCTTTTTGAAAAAAATATTGAAATCATTCAAAAACCTTTTTCTATTGGAGTGAGAATAGAACATTTAAAAGAGATGATTGACAAATCCCAATATGGGAAGTTTTATAATCATCCAAAATTAAAGGCTGCTGATTATAAATTATCTTATAGAGCTAAGAATAACAGAGCTGTATATACTTTTTGTATGTGCCCTGGCGGATATGTTATTGCATCATCTTCTGAAAAAAATATGATTGTTACTAATGGTATGAGCACATTTTCAAGAAATAATAGAAATTCAAATAGCGCTATATTAATAAATATTGAACCTACTGATTTTCCATCTAATCATCCACTTGCAGGTGTTGAATTTCAAAGAATATATGAAAAAAAAGCTTTTACTATATCAAATTCCTATTATGCACCTGTTCAATTATTTGGTGATTTTCTTAAATCAAAAAAATCGCTTAAATTTGGAACTGTTTTTCCAAGTTACAAACCAGGTACCATATTTTATGACCTAAATAAAATATTCCCAGAATATATTTCTTCTGCTTTAAAGGAAGGCATATTGGCTATGGATAAAAAATTAAAAGGATTCGCCAATTATGATTCTTTACTTATCGGTGTTGAAACAAGAAGCTCTTCACCAATAAGAATACAAAGAAATGAACATTATGAAAGTATAAATGTGGAAGGGTTATATCCCATTGGTGAGGGTGCAGGTTATGCTGGTGGCATTACATCTTCTGCTGTTGACGGAATTAGGGTAGCTGAAAGTATTATAAACAAATATAAAAAGGGATGGTGAGATTATCAAAAGCGTTTTTATCTTCATGGATTATCAAAATCAACCTGTTGATCCTGAATTAATCATTGAAAAAATTAAGGAGTTGGGGAAAATCGTTGGTGGAAAGGCATATGCTCATTGGTCGAAATATCCTGCAACGATGTTCTCGTTTTCAAGACATGGTATTGAATTAATAGAAATGCCTGAAGATGGTTTTGAAAACAAAAAAGGAAATGATATTAAGTTAGCTATCGATGCTATAGAAACAATGTTTTCATTACCACATATAAACGTCTTTGTTTTAGTAACAGGCGATGCTGATTTCGTACCCCTTGTAAAAAAATTAAGAATATACGGAAAAGAAGTAATTGTTGTAAGTAGAAGTAAAAACACATCAAAAGAAATGGAATTATCTGCTGATCTTTTTATACCATATGAAGATATTGTAAAATCTGAAAAAATTGAAGATAAAGACACTATTGAAGATATTGTTGATGAAATTATTAGAATAATTGAAGAACATCAATATGATGATGTAAATGAAAATATAATAAAAAGAATAGTATCTGGAATGAAGATTGATTACAGAGATTTTGGATTTTTGTCTCATAATGATTTTATTAATCACTTGATAAAAGAAATTAGAAATGAGTTTTACTCCAAAAATGGTGAATATAGCGAATATGAAGAAAATTACATGAGATATATTGAAAGATTACTTGCAACAAGCGTTATTCCATTAAAATTAGAACAACTTATAGAAAAAGCTCAAGAAAAAAATCCCTGGATCACTAAAAATTCTAAATATTCACTTAAAGAATTAATCTTAAAAATGATTGTGGAAAATAGATTGTGGAAAAATTCTAAAGGCTATATTTTGGTGCCTATACCGAGAAGATGGGAAATAAAACATGAAAAGATATTGCCATATCCTGAATTCAGGGATACATTTATCGAGTATGTTTATAATCTATTTAAAGAAAAAAAAGCAAACTCTATAATTGAAGCTATTCACTCTGCAAAAAAAGACTTAAACTTGACAAATAAAGTCGTTGGATCTTTTGGAATTGCATTAAAGTTTTCTGGCAAATTTATAGGAAAAGACGGAAGTGATTATGTAAGTATGAAAACTCCTGTTTATCTCAATTCTGATTTCAATAACTTCAAAATTGCCGTAGAAGCATTTTATTTAAAAAGCATATTAAAAGATGAAGATATACATGAAAAAAATATTCCTATTGCTTCAAAATACATTTATAATACTGAAAACACAAAAAAGTTAAATATAGTAATTGAATATTTGATGAATTTACAAGAGGTTTTCTATGTAAAGCCTTATTATAAGTATTATAAAAACCTGAACAAGTAGGTGAAATTTTGAAAAAACTTTCTCTTGCCTTGATTATACTCATACTTTCAACAACAGTAACTGCCATATCTTTAACTGTTGGAGTGTATGATAACAAACCGTTATCATACATAGAAGATGGTGAATATAAAGGCTTTGCTGTAGACCTAATTAAACAAATAGCAGAAGAAGAAAATTGGAGTTTAACTTTTCAATATGATACTTTTACAAATTTAATGAAAAAAATACAAAACAGCAATATTGATATGATAATAGTTCTTGGTAAGACTAAGAAAAGAGAACTTTTTATAAAATATCCTTCAGAGCCTTTTTTTACTAACTGGGGAGTTATATATTCAAACAATCATAATATTGACTCTATTTTGGATTTAAAAAACAAAAAAGTGGCTGTTTTAAAAGATGATATTTATTTCATATCAGAAAATGGTATCAAAAGATTATCAGAAAAAATGAACTTAAATATTAAATTTTATGAATTCAACTCATACTCCGATGTAATAAATGCTGTAAAAAAACATATATGTGATGCCGGTGTTGTCAATAGAATATATAACGTAAACACCAATGATGTATATAAAACTCCCGTTGTATTCTTGCCAATAGAAATATTTTTTGGCTTTTCTAAAAATATTTCTAATAGTATAATACATAGAATTGATTCGAATTTAAACAAATGGAAAAACGATAATTCATCAATATATTACACTTTATTTCAAAAATACATATTCAAAGAATCTTTTATACCTTATTGGATAAAAAACACCTTAAAAATAACCTTTATCGTAATAATGGTATTATCTATTAATTCTGCTATTTTTTATTTTCTTTTAAAAAAATCAACAAAAACACTTAAAAAGAAAAATCAGGAATTAGATGCTTATAATAATGAATTAAATGCTATTAATGAAGAATTAGAAGAAAGTTATAATAATATTGAAAATTTGAACTTCAAATTAATACAATTGATTAAAACTATGTCAAAATTAAGAATTTCAAGTTCCTTTGATGAATTTTATGAAGAATTATTAAGAACAGCAATTTATTTAATACCAGAAGCTGATTATGGTAGTATTATATATATTAATTCTTCGAAAAATTATTGGAAGTTTTTATCTGCTTATGGACATAATTTTAAATTACTAAAAAATATATCTTACGCCGCCGGACATGTTCCGCTAGAAGAAAAAATAAAAATTGTAAATAACAATATTATCGAAAATGAAAAAATTGAAATGGATGAAGAATCTTATAATTTGCTAAAAGAAGCGTCTAAACCTATTAAAGAAACCATGATATATGAAATTAAATTAAAAGAAAATCAATGGATCAATTTTTGCCTTGACATTGATAAAAACAGTAATAAAAATTTTTCTGAGGAATCAAAAGAATTATTAAGGGTGTTTGCTAATCTTGCAAGAGCCTTTTGGAACCAGAAAATATTTTATGAAAATATCAAAGAATCTTATATTAACCTTGCAAACAAACTTGCTTTTATTGCAGAAGAATATGATGATATTACAGGAGAACATATTTATAGAGTTGCTAAATATTCAAAATTTATTGCTGAAAAGCTTAACTTAAATAAAGAATTAATAGAAAAAATATATCTTTATGCTCCATTACATGATATTGGAAAAATCCTTGTGGATAAATCTATGGCTCTTTCCAAAGTTACTTGAATAAACTGTGATTATGCTTAGATTAGTTTAATTATGTTCAATCAACAGAATTTTATTTTTTAATGTTTCAAATTTACATCTTCCATACATCATTCTTTTTATTAATTTTATTTTGTTTATTTTTCCCTCTGCTAAGCCATTACTATATTCA
>NZ_FQUI01000035.1 GCF_900129175.1 Marinitoga hydrogenitolerans DSM 16785 | reverse complement strand
ACCAAGAATACTTAATAGAAGTAAAAGCAAATATAACAGGAAATGATTATGAAAAATCAAAAAAACAAATAAAAGAATATATAAAAAGAAAAGGGTTAAAAGCGGGATGGCTGGTTATTTATTCAGATACAATAAAAGATTTCGAATATATAACAGAAGAAGAAAATGGAGTCAAATTACATATTTGGTTTATAAAAACTAATTTTGAAAGTCCATCGAAAATAAATTAAAAAACAGAAAAACAATAATAAAGAAAATAACCTTTGGAGGTGTTAATATGATAGTTGAAACAGAACTTGGTACAGTAACCATAAAACCGGAAGTTTTCAATGAAATAGTATATAGAGCAGCATTAGAATCATACGGAACAGTAGATATAGGAAAAGGTGGTTTTTTGAACAAATTAGCATCAGTATTACAAAAGCCACAGGAAAAAGGTGTTGAAATAATAGAAGAAAACAACAGAGTCATAATAAACCTATATATTTATATGGAATATGGTCTACCTTTAAAAAGAGTAGCTGCAAACGCTCAAGAAAATGTTTATCACAGAATAAAGGAAGCCTTGGGGGATGTCGATGTAGTGGTTAATGTAAAAGTCGTAGGAATAAAATCGTAAAGAGGTGAATGAAATGACGGAATTAAAAGCAAAAGACTTTTATGTGGCATTCAAAAAGGCTGCCGAAATTTTACTAGTGAACAAGGATGAAATAAACGCATTAAATGTATTCCCAGTTCCAGATGGCGACACAGGTTCAAACATGACATCTGGTATGTTGGAAGCCTGTGAATGGTTAGACAAAGTAAAAAACAAAGACAAAATAAAAGATATAATGAAAAACATGCGTGACGGGTTATTAATGGGAGCCAGAGGAAACTCTGGAGTTATTCTTTCACAAATATTCAGAGGGTTTACAGAAACATTAGAAGATAAAGAAACAGTAACAACAAAGGATTTCATAGAAGCATTGAAAAATGCAAAAGACGTTGCATATCATGCAGTAATAAAACCAGTAGAAGGAACAATGCTCACATTAATAAGAAAATTGGCAGAAAGAGCAGAAAATGAATTATCAGACATAAAAAACTTCGAAGAATTTTTAGATAGATTATACGAAATTTCTGAAGAAATAGTAGAAGAAACCCCAAGATATTTAAAAAAACTAAGAGATGCCAATGTTGTAGATGCTGGAGCTAAAGGGGTAAGTTATATAATAAAAGGGTTCAGAGATGCAATAAGAGGAGACACAGAAATAAACCTAAAAGAAATAGAAAACGCTTCTCCAGAAGAAATAAGAGAAATAGCATATGAAGAAATAAAATTCCAGTATTGTACAGAATGTGTTTTAAAATTAAAGGACCCAGAAATATCAAAAGACGACATAAATAAAATAAGAGCATTCTTAGAAGAAATTGGCGATTCAATAGTATTAGTCCATCAGGGAGAATTTCTGAAAACACATGTTCACACAAACAGACCAGGAAAAGTATTTGAAGAGTTCCTGGAATACGGAGAATTATACAAAGTAAAAGTAGACAATATGAAAGTACAACATGAACACGTTGTAGAATCAGAAAAAGAAGAAAAAGAAGAAAAAGAGGAAAATTATGAATCAAACAATGAAAATTGGGGAATAATTACAGTATCTCCAGGAGAAGGCTTAACAAAAATATTCAAAAGCCTTGGTGTAGATAAAGTTATTCATGGCGGACAAACAATGAACCCCAGCGTAAAAGATTTCATGGACGCTATAGAAACATTACCACAAAAGAAAATATTAATCCTACCAAACAATCCCAATATAATATTAACAGCAGAAAAAATAGCTGACATGGTTGAAGATAGAGAAATTTTGGTAATAAAAACAAAATATATACAAGAAGGAGTTTCAGCATTATTAGCATTTGATGATAATATGAGCTACGAAGAATTAAAAGACGCAATAGAATCAGAAATATCTGGAATATTACCAATACAAGTAACATATGCAATAAGAGATTCAGAAATATCTGGAGAAAAAATCAAAAAAGACGAATATCTTGTATTTGTCGGAAAAGAATTAGCCAGCCATGGCTTTGATTTAAATGAAGTTGTATTAAAAGTATTAAAAGAAAAAATCAACGATGGTTATGAAATAATGACAATGTTCTATGGTCAAGATGTTGAAATAAAAACAGCAGAACTAATAGCAAATGAATTAATGGAAGAATATCCTGATTTAGAAGTAGAAATACACAATGGCGGGCAACCTCATTACCCATTATTAATCTCACTGGAATAGGGAGGAATTGACTTGTATATACAGGATTTAATATTAAAATTGGATAAATTTTGGTCAGAATATGGTTGCGTAATAGACCAACCATACGACATGGAAATGGGGGCAGGCACATATCACCCATCAACATTTTTCAGAACATTAGGAGAGGATCCATTTAACGTTGCATTTGTTCAACCAAGCAGAAGACCAACAGACGGAAGATATGGTGAAAATCCAAATAGAATGCAAAGATTTCATCAATATCAAGTAATATTAAAACCATCGCCAAAAGATTCTCAAGAAATATATATAGAATCATTAAAAGCAATAGGTATAGATCCATTAGAACATGACATAAGATTCGTAGAAGACAACTGGGAATCCCCAACATTAGGAGCATGGGGAATAGGTTGGGAAGTATGGCTTGATGGAATGGAAATAACCCAATTCACTTATTTCCAGCAAATGGGTGGAATACCATTAAAACCAATTTCATTAGAAATTACATATGGAATTGAAAGATTAGCCATGTATTTACAAGGAAAAGATAACGTATACGAAACAATGTGGAATAAAAATGTTCCATATGGAAAATTATTCAAAGAAAACGAAAGACAGTTCTCTATATTCAACTTTGAAAAAGCAAACACAGAAACATTATATAATCTATTTAACACATACAAAAATGAATTTGAAGCATTAATAGAAGAAAAATTATATTTACCAGCATATGATTATCTGGTAAAAGCTGCACATTCATTTAATCTTCTTGATGCAAGAAACGCTATAAGCGTTAATGAAAGGCAAAAATATATATTATTAATCAGAGATATGGCAAGAAAAACAGCCCGAACATACCTGGACGCAATAGGGGGCGATGAAAATGATTAAATCAATATTAGAAATAGGCGTTGAAGAATTACCATCAAGTGAATACGAAAATATAATACAACAATTATATACATACACAGAAGAAGAATTAAAAAATAGAAACATCTCATATTCCAAACTCCAGGTGTTCATAGCGCCAAGAAGATTTGGAATATCGTTAGAAGGATTGCCAGAAAAAGAACCAGACAGAACAATAGAAAGAAAAGGTCCTGCAAAAAAAGTATCATTTGATGAAAACGGAAATCCAACAAAACCATATCAAGGTTTTTTAAGATCATTACAAAATGAAAAATATGAAATAGAAGAAAAAGAATTTAAAGGAAACACCTATATTTTTGCAAAGATAAAAAAAGAGGGTAAAAAAATATCAGAAAGTCTTGCAGAAATATATCCAAAAATAATAAAAAAATTAAAATTCAAAAAGCCAATGCGATGGGGAAATGGCAAACATGAGTTTATAAGACCAGTGCACTGGATATTAGCATTATTAGATTATGAAATAATAGATTTTGAAATATTTGGAATAAATTCATCAAGAAAAACATATGGACATAGATTCCTTGGAAAAGGTGAAATATCCATAACCCATCCTGACAAATATTTTGACAATTTAAGAGAAAACTTTGTTATTGCCGATTATAACGAAAGAAAAGAAAGAATAATAAAAGAATTAGAAACAGTATCAACAAATAACGAATTAGAAATAGAAAAAGACGAAGAATTAATAAATGAAATAACACAATTAACAGAATATCCAGGTGCAGTAGTGGGGAAATTCAACGAAGAATATTTAACTCTACCAGAAGAAGTAATAAAAATCACAGTAAAACATCATCAAAGAAGTTTTGTTGCAAAAAAAGAAAACAAAATAACAAACTATTATATAGCATTCCAGGATGGATTAGCAGAAGAAAAAAATGTAATAAACGGTTATTCAAGAGTAATAAACGCAAGGCTCGATGATGCTAAATTTTATTACGAAGAAGATTTAAACACTCCTCAAGACACATATTTATCAAAATTAAATGAAATAACATATCAAGCAGGATTAGGTACATATTTAGACAAAGTGAAAGCATTAAAAGAAATTGCTAAATTAATAGCAGAAAGATTAAATTACAAAAACGAAAACTTACTAACTGCAGCAGAATTATCAAAAATAGATATACCTTCACATATAGTATATGAATTCACAGAATTGCAAGGAACAATGGGAAGAATATATTTAAAGCATCATAACTTCCCTGAAGACATATATATTGTTCCAGAAGAACATTATAAACCTGTAGAAGAAAGTGACGATTTACCAACAGAATTAAATTCATTAATAATATCCTTAGCCGATAAATTATTTGACATTGTGGGATTTTTCGGCATAAAGAAAATACCAACAGGTTCAAAAGACCCATTTGCACTTAGAAGAAAGGCATATGGAGTTTTAAGAATAATTATAGAAAACAATTGGGATATAGACCTAAATGAAATAATGAAAGAAATTGCTAAAATTATAAATGTTGAATATCTTGAAAAAGAAATCGCAGATTTCTTTAAAGGTAGATTTGAAACATATCTTTCTAAAAAAGATATAACAACCGATGTGATAAATACAGTCACAGTAAATTGGAACAAACCATTAAGAGCATTATTATCAGCACAAGCATTAAACAACGTTGTAAATTCAGAAGACTTTAAAGTATTTATCAAAACATTCCAAAGAGTACAAAACATCTCAAGAAAACACAATTCTTTAAAGTATGATGGCAGACTTTTCAAAGAAGATGCAGAAAAAGTATTATTTGATGCATATTTAACCACAAAAGGGAAATTAGAAGAAAAAATAGAACATTTAAACTACGATGAAGCAATTGATGAATTGCTTAAATTAAGGAACAACATAGATAATTATTTTGATAATGTTTTTGTTATGGATAAAGATGAAAGCATAAGAATGAACAGACTTGGATTTTTAAAGAATGTTGCTAATTTATTCTTAGAATTTGGTGATATTGAAAAATTATATAGTTAAAGACTTTGAAAATAAAAGTAATTATTAATTTTGAAATTATTAGATTTTTTAAATTTTATATGTAGCGAAGACTTGAAAATTCCCGAATGGAAGGATTACGTGAGCCGTCAAAATCACACGGATGTGATTTTGAGCGCAGCCGAGCATGGATGCGAGTCTAAGCGACGGCGGCAAGTAATTCTGTAATGAGGAAAAAGAATTTTCCGTCTGAGTGAATATAAAATAAAAAATCTAATACAAAATTAAAAATTAAAAAACGCAGATAGAAGTGGAGCTGGAAAAATGAAATTAGACCTATTAAATTATCGCAACATAAAAAAGTGTCAATCCTTTGTCCCAATATACAAAAGACCAACAAACTACATTCAACTAAACTATGAAGGAATTGACATCATAGCCAGCTATGATGATTATGACCACAGAAGAAAAACCATAAAATTTTCAAGAGAGTCAAGAAAACTAAAGTTAAACCATATATACCATATAATAACAGTATATCTTTACTTCAAAAACAAAGGAAAAGAAATAAGAGGTGTAGAGGTAACCCTTGAAAACAAGGTTCATTACTTCTCAGAAAGATGGATATTAAGAAAAATGCCATTATTAAAAAAAGAAATAGAACAATTCAAAATACCAAAAGAAAGAACACCTGGAAATTATTGCAAATTCTGTAAAATAAAACAACAATGCCATCAGGAATTTATAAAAAAAGGCGATATATCTGTTGTACCAGGAATATCAAAAAGTTATTTAAAACTATTAAGGGAAATAAATGTAAATCCAATAAAAGCTGTAGAGTCAAATAAAATAGAACAAGTGCCACCACAATTCAGAAAACCTTTGTATAATCTAAAATCATTGCTAACAAACAAACCTATAATTATAGAAAAATTCGAAATACCAAAAAAATATATAGTATATGATGTAGAAACATACAGAGACCTTGATTTCCTTCATGGAATTTTAATAAAAGGCAAATACAAAGCATTTTTAAATGTTGAAAATACAGATGATAATTTAGAAAGATTCCTTCAGTTTATAGATTCCACAAAAGAAATAATAGTCCATTATGATGTATATGATATAAAAAGATTGCAAATGATAACAAAAAATATATCTCATTTATACAAATATCTATATAGAATAGAAGATAGGTCATACGACTTATACGAAAAAATACAAAAAAATATATCATTACCAGTCACATCATATTCATTAAAAGATATAAGCAAATACTTTGGTTATAAATGGCAAACAGATTTAAATGGATATGCCATATTTATCGAATACAAAAATTATTTAAGAGGACATAAAGAAAGCCTCGAAAAAATTATAAAATACAATGAAGATGATTGCCGTTCAACGGCAATGATACTTGAAAAACTCAGGGAGTTGATGAAATGAAGAGCGGCTTTGTGGCAGTTGCAGGCAAACCAAATGTAGGAAAGTCAACATTAATAAATGCATTAATGAAAAGAAAAGTGGTTATAGTTTCAGATAAACCACAAACAACAAGAAATAGAGTTAATTGTATATTAAACACACAAGATGCACAGATAGTGTTAGTAGACACACCGGGTATTCACAAACCATTACACAAATTCGGTGAATACATGGTAAAAATAGCAGTAAATGCTTTAAAAGGGCAAGACCTAATATTATTTCTAATAGATCCAATAGATAAAATTAGAGAATCAGATTTAAACATAGCAAAAATAATAAAAGAATCAAAAATACCAACAATATTAGTAATAAACAAAATAGACTCAGCAACACCAGAACAAATAAAAGAGGCAGAAGAAAGAATAAAAACAGTATTAGATAAAAATTCAAACATAATTGCAGAATTCAAAATTTCTGCATTAACAGGTGAAAACCTTTCTGAATTATTAGAAAAAATAATAGATACATTACCAGAAGGGCCACAATATTACCCAGAAGATATGACAACAGACAGACCTTTAGCATTCATGATTTCAGAATTAATTCGTGAAAAAATATTTCATTTAACCTCAGAAGAAATCCCACACTCCACAGCAGTAGTTGTGGAAGAAATAACTAACAAAGAAGATTTAGTTTACATAAGAGCAGAAATATATATTGAAAGACAGTCGCAAAAAGGAATAATCATAGGTCAAAAAGGGAGAATGATAAAAAAAATAGGGATGCTTGCAAGAAAAGATATAGAAATGTTATTAGATGATAGAGTATACCTCGACTTATATGTTAAAGTAAAAGACAAATGGAGGCAAAAAGATTCAATAATAATGAACACAATAGGCTTAAAAAATGATTTACAATAAGAAACCAACATTAACTTCAAATAAAATTAATATATCACTTGATATATTAATAAAAAAAAAAGAATTAACAACTTCTGCAAGGTATTGAAATTAAACGTAATTTAATGTATAATTTTGTGGTGGAGATGGGATATTATCAAAGTATTAGTGTAAAGGAAATGATAGAATGGAAAGATTTGATTATCAAAAAAAACATAAATATCAAATAACAATTAGAACGATAATATTATTAATTCTTGATATAATATTTGTTAATACTTCCTATTATCTTGCATTATCATTAAGATTTGATAATAATATTCCAGCAGAATATATTAAAATATATACATTTTCTTCTATATATATCACTGCTATAATGATTACAACTTTTTTCATTTTTCATTTATATAAAAGTCTATGGAGATATGCAAGCATTGATGAAATGCTTTCAGTTGTAGAAGCAAATATTATAGGAACATTTATAAATTTTCTTATATCTTTATTTTTTAAACAAAGTCTTCCAAAAAGCGTTTATTTAATTGCCTTATTAATCTCAATAGCTTTAGTAGGAGGTTCAAGGTTTTCATATAGAGCTTTAAGAAGAACAAAACAAAAAATTGTGAAAAAAAATAATTTAACAAAAAATGTTTTAATAATTGGTGGAGGACAAGCAGGATCTATAGTTATTAAAGAAATATTAGAATCGCCAAATTTAAACAAAAATATTGTTGGAGTAATTGATGATGACGATAGAAAAGTTGGAAGAAATATCCATGGTATAACAGTATTAGGTGGAAGAGATAGCATAATAAAATTTACTAAAGAATTTGATGTTGATGAAATAATAATAGCATTACCGTCTGCGCCAAAAAGTGAAATAAAAGAGATTATAGAAATATGTAAAGAAACTTCTGCAAAATTAAGAATTTTACCTGGTGTATATGAATTAATTGATGGAAAAATAGATATTCAAAAAATAAGAGATGTTGAAATTGAGGATTTGTTAGGAAGAGAGCCGGTAAAGATAAATATAGAAGAAGTTGCTCACTACTTAAAAGATCAGATAATAATGATTACTGGTGGCGGTGGCTCAATAGGTTCTGAATTGTGTAGACAAATAGCAAAATATGACCCAAAAAAATTGATTATATTAGATATGTATGAAAATAATGCATATGATATTCAAAATGAATTGAAAATGACATACGGAAATGAATTAAATTTAGAAACAGTTATAGCAAATATTAGAGATAAAGAAAGGATAGAAGAAATATTTAAAAAATATAAACCTAATTTAGTTTTTCATGCTGCCGCATATAAACATGTGCCATTAATGGAAGCTCATCCAATGGAAGCAATAAGAACAAATGTCTTTGGAACATTGAATTTAGTAGAATTAGCAGATAAATATAATGTAAAAAAGTTTGTTTTAATATCCACAGATAAAGCTGTAAATCCAACAAATGTTATGGGAGCAACGAAGAGAATTGCAGAAAAAATAATACAATCTTTTAGTAAAATAAGCAAAACAGAATTTGCAGCAGTTAGGTTTGGTAATGTTCTTGGAAGTAACGGGTCTGTGATTCCATTATTTAAAAGACAAATAGCAAATGGTGGTCCTATTACAGTTACACATCCTGATATAATAAGATATTTCATGACAATACCAGAAGCTGTACAATTAGTTTTACAGGCTGGAGCACTAGCAAAAGGTGGAGAAATTTTTGTACTTGACATGGGAGAACCAGTGAAAATAATAGATTTGGCAAAAGATTTAATAAAATTATCAGGGTTTGAACCAGATGTTGATATAAAAATAGAATTTACGGGATTAAGGCCAGGAGAAAAATTATATGAAGAATTATTAATGGAAGAAGAAGGGTTGCAAAAAACAGCAAATGAAAAAATATTTATAGGAAAACCTCAACATATATCAAATGGTGAATTAATGGAACAACTAAAAAAATTAAAAGAAATATTGAAAACAAACAATATAAAATCATTAATAAATTGCATAAAAGAAATTGTTCCGACGTATAAAAAAGCTGAAAACGTTAATAATTTAAAAAATAAGGTGAGTTAATGGGGGAATAAAATGATTTATAGAAAATATATTAAAAGGATGCTGGATTTTTTGTTTGCAATAATTTTATTAATTATAACTTCTCCTATTATGCTTTTAGCAGCAATTGCCATAAAAATAGAAGATCCGAAAGGACCTATTTTATTTAAGCAAAAAAGACCAGGTAAAAATGCAAAAATTTTTACAGTTTATAAGTTTAGAACAATGAGAGTAGAAACAGAAAAAAATGGAAAAAAATTATCTGATATGGAAAGATTAACAAAAATAGGTTCTTTTTTAAGAAAAACAAGTATTGATGAATTACCACAATTGTTTAATGTCATAAAAGGAGAAATGAGTTTTATAGGTCCCAGACCATTATTAGTAGATTATTTGTCGTTATATTCAAAAGAACAAATGAGAAGACATGAAGTAATGCCAGGAATATCTGGATGGGCTCAAGTAAATGGAAGAAATGCAATATCCTGGGAAGATAAATTTAAATATGATGTTTGGTATGTTGATCATCTTTCATTTTTGTTGGATTTAAAAATATTTTTTATGACTGTTATTAATATTTTAAAGCAAGAAGGAATTAATAGTTCAAATAATGAAACTATGCCGTTTTTTGGAAATGAAAAAAATTGAGGGGATATAATGAGAAATCTTTTGATATTAGGAGCTGGAGGACATGGAAAAGTAGTTGCTGATATTGCTAGACAAATGAATTTTTGGGAGAATATATCTTTTTTAGATGATGATGAAAATAAAATTGGAAAATATATCAATAATTATAAAGTAATAGGAAAACTAAATGACTATATTCAATTAAAAAACAAATATGATTATGCATTTGTTGCAATTGGAAATAATAGAATACGATTAAAATGGGTAGAAATTTTAAAAACTAAAGAGTATAAAATTCCAATCATTAAACATAATAGTACAGTAATAGGTTTTGATGTAAATATAGGTATTGGAACAGTAGTAATGCCTGGAGTTGTGATTAACACAAAAACAAAAATAGGAATGGGAAGTATAATAAATACATCAAGCAGTATAGATCATGATTGTTATATTGATGACGGTGTTCATATATCACCAGGGGTTGTTTTAGGTGGAAATGTTTTTATTAATAAAGGAAGTTGGATAGGACTTGGCGCAAAAATAATAAATAATATTACGATTGGCAAAAATTCCATTGTTGCTGCGGGAGCAGTTGTAATAAATGATGTGCCAGATAATGTGATGGTAGTTGGGGTTCCAGCAAAAATTAAAAAGAAGTTGGAGGATTAATATGAGTAAATTTATCCCATTATCAGTACCAAATTTATCTTTAGATATACTTGAAAACATAAAAGAAACAATAGAAACAGGTTGGGTTTCAACTGGCGGAAGATTTATAAAAGAATTTGAAGAAAAAATTGCAAATTATGTTAAAGTAGAAAAAGCAGTTTCATGTCAAAGTGGTACAGCAGGGTTGCATTTAGCATTAAAAGTTTTAGATATAGGTTCAGATGATGAAGTTATAGTTCCAACAGTAACCTTTATAGCAGCTGTTAATCCAGTAAAGTATGTAGGTGCAGAACCAATATTTATGGATTGTGATGATACATTAAATATGGATATGGATAAGTTAGAAGAATTTTTAGAAAATGAATGTGATTATATAGATGGAAAAGTTATAAATAAAAAGAGTAAGAAAACAATAAAAGCTATCATTATTGTTCATGTTTTTGGAAATCCAGCAAATATGGAAAAATTAATGGAAATAAAAGAAAAATATAATTTAAAAATAATAGAAGATGCAACAGAAGCATTGGGGTCTTATTATAAAGAAGGTAAATATGCTGGAAAATATTGTGGAACAATAGGAGATATAGGAGTATATTCTTTTAATGCAAATAAAATTATTACAACCGGTGGCGGCGGAATGGTTGTATCTAATAATAAAGAATTATTAGATAAAGTAGAGTTTTTATCAGTTCAAGCAAAAACAGATCCTCTATATTTTATTCATGATGAAATAGGTTATAATTATAGAATGACAAACATCCAAGCAGCATTTGGAGTATCTCAAATAGATAAGTTAGAAGAATTTATTGAAACAAAAATAAAAAATTATAACATATATAAAAAAGTTATTGATGATATTGAAGGATTAACATTATTACCATTTAGAGATGATACAAGAGCAAATCATTGGTTTTATTCAGTAATAGTAGATAAAGAAAAATATGGTATTGATAGAGATGAATTGTTACGAAAATTAAATGATAAAAATATTCAAACAAGACCTCTTTGGGGATTAATACACAAACAAAAACCATATTTAAATAATCAAACATATAAAATAGAAAAAGCATATTATTATGAAAAGAATTTAATAAATATTCCATGTAGTAGTAATTTGAGTGAAGAAGATGTTGAGATAGTTATAAATGAATTAAAAAATAATCATTATAAATAAAAATAAATTTGAGGTGAACATGAAAAATAAAATTGTTTTTTTGGGAAAGATTTTTCATTTGTTTTTGAAAAAAATGGGTTTTTATAAGTTATTATATAAACCAAAATATAAGAATATGAAATATTTAAAAAAATCAAGAGAAATAACTGAAGAAAAGTTGAATAGCTTTTATAAAAATATAATGGATAAAGCGATTTATATTAATGAAATTGAATATTTTAATTTTTATAAGGATATTATTTTAGAGAAGGCAGATACATATTTAAATAATGAATTTTTGATATTTGATAAAAATTTTAAGTTTGAAAATAGTATTAAATGGAATATATCAGAAAATAATAATTTTTATCCTAATGCTCATTTTTCAAAGATATCTTTGAATTATAAAAAATTTGGTGATATAAAATACACCTGGGAGCTGAATAAATTATGGTATCTTCAATATTTAGCAATTGCCTTTTATTTAACTGGAAATAGAAAATATTCCCAAAAAATATTTAATGACATTAATAATTGGATAGACAATAATCCTCCAGAATTTGGAGTAAATTGGATAAACGATCAGGAAATATCTTATAGAATAATATCAGTTATTTATGCGCTTCAATTGATTAAAGAAGATATACCGACAAATTTACTTGAAAAATTATATTGGTTGTTTATTGAAAGTGGGAACCATATTAATAAAGAGATTGATTATACAATTAAGTATGTTCCGAATAATCATGTTATTGGAGCAGCTTCTGGATTATATTTAATATCTGAAATGCTTACTGGTAGTTATTATGAAGCGGATAAGTGGAATAAAAAATCAAGAAAAATTTTATTGAGATATATAGATATTTTTATAAATGAAGATGGAGCTTATGATTTACAATCACCAAATTATCATTTAGTGATTATATTATTTTTGATATCTATTTTTAATTTAAGTAATCAAGAATTAAAAAATATTATAAAGAGAACATTTATTAAATCCTTAGAATATTTTGAAACTGTTTCAGTAAATAAAATTATTCCTCAAATTGGAGCTTGGGATTCTGGAAGACCTTTAATAATATATTCTTTGCCAAAAGAAGATAGTATCGATTTATTATTAAGGTCAATGGAAAAAATTGTAAATTTTAAAGAAAATAATAATCAAAAAAAAGTGAATAAAAAATTTTTTTCATACAGTAATGGTATTAATATAATTGAAAATGGTAAAACTAAATTATTTTTTATAGCTGGAAATCATAAAATATTTTCTCAAAGACATGCAGATTATTTGGGTATATTGTTATATTATAAAAATATTGAAATTTTAGCTGATTCAGGAAATTTTAAATATAATGTTGAGGAAAAATGGAATAATTATTTTAGAGGAAGTTTTTCACATAATACATTTATTGTAGATAATATACCACTCAATATACCTGTTGGAACTTTTAGATGGAGTGAATATCCTGAAGCTAAAATACTAAATATATCTAATAGCGAAATTGAAGGGATAGTTGAAAATAAAAGCTATATTGCTAGAAGAAAAATAAAATTTATTAATGAAAATGAAATTCATATTGATGATTCCGTTGATAAATATAAAATTGATAGATTTAAAATTGTTAGATTTTTTCACTTTTCTAAAGAAGATAAAAATGATATAAAAATTATTAATAATCAAATTATATTGAAAATTAGGAATGTAAAAATAGAATTAGATTTTTTGCAAAACTCGAAAATAGAATTATTTTTTGGTAATAATAATCCTGTTTTTGGATGGAATTCAAAGAGATATGGGGGAAAACGTGGATCTCTTACAATTGTTCAATCAAATATTACTAAACTTAAAGAAGTAAACAAGGTGATGTTGAGAATAAAGGAGAATGAAAAATGAAAATATTGATTATACATGCATACTTTCTTGATGAGAATGATTTTGGTGGTTCGAGAATGAACGAATTAGTGAAAGTTTTGAAAAATCGAGGACATGACATTACGGTTATTTCAAGTGGAATAAACTATTCTACAGGTAAATCATATTCATATGTAAAAAAGATGTTTAATAATAGAAAAATATATGATTCCGTTGATTTGATAAGAGTTAAAATATCTGATTCTTATAATAAAAGTTTTTTAGGAAGATTAAAAGCGTATACAGAATTTACTTATAAAACTACAGGGAAAATTTTGAGTTTTAAAAAGCAAGATGTTGTTATTACAACTTCCCCACCTCTGTTTGTGGGAACACCAGGGTTATATGCAAAAAGATTTAAGAAAAGCAAGTGGATTTTTGAAGTGAGAGATTTATGGCCTGAATTTGCTGAAACTACTGGAGTAATAAAAAATAAAAAAATATTGAAATATTCTTATAACTACGAACGAAAAATGTATTATAAATCAGATGGGGTTGTTGTTTTAACTCCAGCATTTAAAAGAGATATTATTTCTAGATATCCTAAATTAGAAAATAAAATAAAAGTATTTACAAATGCAGCAGATTTTGATTCTGTATATTTTGATAAAGAAGCTAGAGAAAGAATTAGAAAAAAATATAATTTAAAAAACAAGAAAGTATTTATATACACAGGAGCCCATGGTTTAGCAAATGGTTTATGGCAAATAATAGAGGTGGCAAAAAGAATACAAGATAAAAAAGTTGTTTTTATGCTTGTTGGAGATGGAATGAAAAAGCAAGAATTAATCGATGAAGCAAAAAGATATGATTTAAAAAACATATTATTTATTCCACCCGTTTCAAAAAAAGATATTAAAGATTATATTAGTGCAGCAGATTATGGTATTTCTGTGTTAATTCCGAATAAAAGTTTTGAGAAAATATATCCTAATAAAGTATTTGATTATATGTCGTGTGAAAGACCTATACTGAATATAATTAAAGGGCAAACTGCTGAATTGATAAAAAAATCCAAATGTGGCGTAACTGCTGAACCAGGAGATATAGAAGATATTATTAATAAAATATATGATTTATTAGAAAAAGATGAAAAAGAGAATTTAGGTGAAAATGGTTATAATTACGTAAAGAAAAATTTTGATAGGAAAATTATAATGAATAATTATGTGGATTACATAGAATCTATTTGATTGGAGGAATAACGTTGAAAGAAAAAATACAAAATAGAGATTTAAAAATAACAATTGTTGGAATGGGATATATCGGATTACCAACAGCAATAACTTTTGCAAATGCTGGATTTAAAGTATATGGGTTTGATGTAAATGAAAATGTTATCAATACTTTGAAAAATGGTAAAATACATATAGTTGAACCAGATTTACAAGAAGCGTATGAAGAAGCCTTAAATTCCGGAAATTTAAAGCCTACTAATAAATTAGATAAATCAGATATCTTTATTATTTGTGTCCCAACGCCGTTTAAGAAGAATGAAAAGGAAAAAGTAGCGGATTTATCTTATGTTAAATCAGCTTCGGAAATGGTTTCAAAATATGTTGAAAAAGGAAATTTAGTAATATTAGAATCAACTGTTCCTCCAAAGACAACAGAAGAAGTAATGGGTAAAATAATTGAAAAAAATACAAACTTGAAAATTAACGCAGATTTTTATGTTGCGCATTGTCCTGAGAGAGTATTACCTGGAAAAATATTGTATGAATTAGAAAATAATGATAGAATAATAGGTGCTTCTAATAAATATGCAGAGAAAATAACAAAAGAATTATATGAAACAATATTAAAAAACGGAAAAGTATATACAACAGATACAATAACAGCAGAAATGTGTAAGTTGGTTGAAAATACATATAGAGATATAAATATAGCATTTGCAAATGAGCTTTCAATTATTTCAGATAAATTAGGAATAAATGTATTTGAATTAATAGAATTAGCAAATAAACATCCAAGGGTAAATATTTTAAAACCAGGAGCTGGAGTAGGTGGTCATTGTTTGGCAGTAGATCCTTGGTTTATAGTCGAAAAATTCCAAAAAGAAGCAAATTTAATAAGAACAGCTAGAGAAATAAATGATTATAAACCACATTACATAGTGGAAAAAATAGAAAAAGAAGTTGAGTATGATAAAAATAAAATTATCGGAATATTGGGATTAGCATATAAACCCAACATAGATGATTTAAGAGAAAGTCCTTCATTAGAAATAGCTCTAAATTTAAAGAAAAAAGGGTATACTGTTTACGGATGTGAACCATATTCAAAAGAAAAAAATATAAAAGGAATAGAAAACATATCTTTTGAGGAAATAGTTGAAAAATCTGATTATTTGGTTTTGACATTGTCTCATAATCAATTTTTAGAAAAAATAGATTTATTAAAATATAAAAATGTTTTTGATGTTATTGGAATAATAAATGAAAAATATAATAAAATTGGAGTTGAAACTAAATGAAACAAATATTTGCAGATGTAAAAACTGGAGAAACGTTAATACTAGATGTTCCAGCCCCATCATGTAAAAAAGATGGTATTTTAATTGAAACTTTATATTCTTTAGTAAGTGCTGGTACTGAAAGAATGTTAATAGATTTTGGTAAAAAAAATTTAATTCAAAAGGCAAAGGAAAGACCCGATCAGGTAAAAAAAGTTTTGGATAAAATGTTAACAGATGGAGTATTAACAACTTTAAAAGCTGCTTTTAACAAATTAGATGAACCATTACCATTAGGGTATAGTGCTGTTGGTAAAGTTATTGAAGTTGGAAAAAATTGTATAGAATTCCAAAAAGGTGATTTAGTTGCAATCGCTGGAGCAGCAAATCATGCTGAGATAAATTATGTTCCAAAAAATCTGGCTGTAAAACTGCCTAATAACTTTGAAAATTTAGAAGAAGCTGCTTTTGTTGCATTAGGTGCAATTGCTATGCAGGGAATAAAACAAGCAGAAATTCAACCTGGGGAAAAAGTTGCTGTAATTGGGTTAGGTTTATTGGGACAAATAGTGTCTCAAATATTAAATGCATATGGGAATATTGTAATAGGTATTGATATAGATGATTCCAAATATGAAATTGGTAAGGATTACATACACCATTTTATTAATTCAAATGAAGATGATGCAATTGAAAAAATAATGAATATAACAGATGGTTATGGTGTTGATAAAATTATCATTACAGCTGCAACGTCTTCAAATCAACCAATAGATTTTGCCGGGGATATAGCAAGAGATAGAGCTATTATTTCTATGGTAGGAGTAACTGGAATGAATATTCCACGACGTTCTTTTTATCAAAAAGAATTAACTTTTAGATTATCAAGATCATATGGGCCAGGAAGATATGATGAAAATTATGAAGAAAGAGGAATAGATTATCCTATAGGTTATGTTAGATGGACAGAAAATAGAATAATGCAAGAATTTATTAGATTGATATATGAAAAGAAAATAAATATGAAAAAATTAATAACTCATGAATTTGATATAACTGAGGCAAAAAAAGCATATGAATTAATTACCGATAATCCTAACAAGGAAAGATATACAGGAGTGTTGATAAAATACTCTGAAAATAAGAAAAAGTATAGTAGAACTATTAATATAACAAAAGAATTCAAAAAAGTTAATGGAAAAATTGGTATAGGCTTAATTGGAGCGGGAAACTTTGTAAAAAGCACTATGTTACCACATTTATCAAAAATAAATGATTTTGAATTAATAGGATTATCAACAGGTGGAAGTTCAAGTTCTGGTCAAACTATAAAGAAATATGAGTTTAAATATGCTACAACAGATTATACAGAATTACTAAAAGATGAAAATATAGATTTAATAATTATTGCAACGCCACATAATACACATGCCAAATTTGTAATTGAAGCTTTAGATGCTGGAAAACATGTATATGTTGAAAAACCTCTTGCAATAAATGAAGAGCAATTAGAAAAAGTAAAAGAAGCATATGAAAGAAACAATCAACATTTAATAGTAGGTTTTAATAGAAGATTTTCACCGTTTGCTCAATGGATAAAAAAAGAACTTCAAACAGATAAATTCACAACAATAGTTCAATATACTATAAATGCAGGAACGATATCGAAAGAACACTGGATAAATAATCCAGAAGTTGGTGGAGGAAGAATAATAGGAGAAGTGTGCCACTTTATTGATTTATGTCAATATATTGTAGGATCAGAAATTGAAGAAGCAGAAAAAGTGTTTATAACATCAAATTCTGAAAAATACATAAATAATGACAATGTTAGTATAAATTTAAAATTTAAAAATGGATCAATTGCAAATATTATATATACTTCCATGGGAACAAAATCATATCCAAAAGAAAATATAAGAATATTTACTAATGGAAATGTTGCAGAAATTCATAATTTTGTAAAAGCTGAAATATATAAGAACGGAAAAAAGAAAACAAAAAAGAAATTAGAGCAAGATAAAGGTTTTGTTAATGAGTATAAATATATAAGAGATATTATAAAAGGAAAAAGAGAAAATAATTATTTGACTTTTAATGAAATTTATCAAACTACATTAAGTAGTTTTTAGGTGATAAAATGGAATATGAATATTTTATTAATTTAGTTCCAATAAAAAGCGGTGGCGGGCTACAAAATGCTATTAATTTTATAATCGGATTTAATGAAATAGAAAAAAATAAAAATAAATATATTTTTCTTGTAAGTCATGATTATTTGGAACATTTATGTAAGATATATAATTTGAATTATAAAAGGATAAGTAATAGATTGTTTTTTGAAACTCTCTATTTTCTGAATAAGAAAAATAAAAAAATATTTACTTTATTTGGTGGGAAACCATTATTTTCTTATGGTAATAAAAACATAGTTGGGTTTGCTTATTCAAATTTATTATATCCTGAAATAGATTTTTGGGGATATTTACCTAGATCAAAAAGAATTATAAAAAAATTAAAAGATATATATAGATTTCTAATGATTATTAATGCAAATGAAATAATTTTTGAGACTGATCTTTTATTTGAAAAAGCAAAAAAAAATCGTTGGTTTAAAAATAAGAGATTATATGTAGTTAAGATGGCGGCTAATGCATTAGTGAAAGAAGTGAGATCTAAAAAAAACCCTTATTGTGAGAAATTAGCTAACAGTAACGAAAAATTCAAAATATTATATTTGGCTTCAAGCCATCCAAATAAAAGACAATTGAAGCTAGTTGAAATAGCGAAAGAGTTAAAAAAAATGAATAACAAGAAAATATTATTTATAACAACTATGCAAAAAAATAAGTATTATAAAGATTTTATTAATAAAATAAAAAAAGAATGTGTAGAAGAGTATTTTTTTAATTTTGGCATTATCCCTAATAAAGATGTTCCATATATAATATCTTGTTCAGATGCACTTATAAATATTGCAGTATTAGAAAGTTTTAGTAATAATTTTGTAGAAGCTTGGCAAATGAAAAAACCTTTATTTGTAACAAATGCAGATTGGGCAGTACATAATTGTAAAGACGCTGCGATATATTTGGATGTGGAAAATATAATGGAAACAACTAAAAAATTAATGAATTCAATAAATAATACCGTTTTTTTAGAAAAAATTGTAGCAAATGGAGAAAAGCGATTAAAAACTTTTTCTAATTATAAAGAAAAAGTTTTTAATTACCTAAATATTATAAAGGGGAATTTATAGAATGAAATATATGATAGTAGTTTGGTATGAATTTATTATGAAAATTCTATTTTCTTTACCTAGATTTAGAACTTTTAATTATATAAAAAAGTTATTTTTGAAAAGTATGGGAGCAAAAATTGGTAAAAGAGTTGTTTTTTATCCAGGTGTTTGGATATCTCCCGGAAAGAACCTAGTAATAGGAAATGATGTTGATATAGCGTTAGATGTCCTTATTACAACTTCTGGTGGGGTAAAAATAGGTGATAGAACTTTAATAGGATATAGGACGCAAATTATAAGTGCAAATCATAGAATTCCAAAAAATAGAGGAAAAATATTTTATTCTGGTCATGAGAGAAAGAAAGTGATAATAGGTAAAGATGTATGGATAGGTGCTAATTGTATAATTTTACCAGGAGTACATATAGGTGATGGGGCAGTAATTGCGGCGGGTAGTATTGTTACAAAAGATGTTCCTCAATATACAATTTATGGTGGAGTTCCAGCAAGGAAAATAAAAGATAGAATATAATTTTTTTTAGAATAAAATTTTTTTAGAATAATTAGAATAAGAAGTATATTTTATAAAACATAAATTTATAGATTGGAGAGGAATATGATTAAAAATATGTTTATTTTATTCAACATTTTAATTTTTGGTATGTCTTTTTTTATTTTTTATAACAATATATATATGCTACAGGGTGTTATTATCTTATTAGTAATAAATTTTCTTTATTATTATTTTTTTTACAAGAAAAAAAATGTAATATTCTTTATTTTTGCATTATATATATCAATATTATATATTCAATATGTATTAATTTATAAAAACCCAATTATGTTTATAAATTTTGGAATAAATTACTATTCATTAGAAAATGTTGAAAATTTAATGCGTTCTTTATATTCGGCTATTTTATTTTTTTGTGTTTTCTTTATAACATTATATTTATTGGATCAATTAAAAATAAAGAATTTTAATATTAAAAGTAAAGTAAAAAAAATAAGGATTAATATTAAACCATTTTATTTATTAATAATAATTTCAATAATAGAATTTTTAATTAGAAAAAAATTTAATATTGCTGTACCTGGTAAAAAATTGAAAATAGAAATACCTTATATTACAAATTTAATATATTATTCATTTATTGCAATTAAATTGATATTGTTAAAAAAATTAATAAATTTTTCAATTGTTGAACAAAAAAATACTTTTTACAGTTATATATATATTTTTATATATTCATTTCCAAGTATTTTGTTAGGATGGCGAGGGAGTTTTTTTTCTATTTTCAATATTTTCTTTTTATATAATCTAATAATTATGACATCTAAAAAGAGGAGGAAATTTATTATAAATACAATAATTTTAGGGTTTCCAATAGTTACTTTATCTATTTTTGTAGCAAGCATGATTCGGGGCTCTGCTTTAAACAAGAGTTCAAAATTATTTCATTTTTTAATAAATAGGTTTATCGGTTGGTCTGATAGTATAGCAATAGAAAATTATCTTAATAATGGTGGGAAATATGCTTTTAATTATTTATTTGAAGGCAAATATCCATCAATAGCATCATTTTATACAATTGTGGTTCGTGGTTATCCAGAAGGAGTTATTCATGCAAATTCACGACCTATTTTTTCTTCTTTGAAATTAGTATATGGAAATGTTGCTATTGTGTTTGGAGCAATTATTTTGAGTTTTTTGTTTTATTTTTTGGAAAATATTTTAAAACATAATCGATATAAATATTTAGAAAGAGAAGTTTTTTTGTGGGTATATGTTATCTATAGATCTTTTGAGGTGGTTGTTTTTGCAGGAGATTTTGATTCTTTTATTCAGCAAAATTTTGTTTTGATATTAGTATATCTATTTGTAAATTCTCATATTGTTTTTAAAATAGATCATATCATAAAGATAAAAGTAAAAATTCAGAACAATATTATGTTTAGTGCAAAAAGTTAAGAAAGGAGTATAATAAAAAAAGAAAAAAGAGGTATCCGAAATAAAAAAAATGGTAAAAAATGCAATGAAGAATTTAAAGAACAAATATAGTATTGCATGAAATGAAAAAGCATAATATTATTAGGCAGATAATATGGTAATAATGCATTATTTGTCAATTGAAAAATAGATCTTTGGAAGAAGTATAGGTTATTGTATATTTAAATGCTTCATTTCATTTTGTAAAGGTAGATGGTGTTGTAAAGAAAAAAGCATATATAATGTTATTGGTATTAACTTTGATGATTATAAGGATATTTTGGGTATATATATTGAAAAGACTGAATCTTCAAGATTCTGGATGGGTGTTCTAAATGATTTAAGAGCAATAGGTAATATTTTAATTGTCTCTGTTGGTGGCCTAATAGGTTTTGTTGATGCAATTCAAGCAGTTTTGCCATAAACCGAAGTTCAAATGTGCATAGTACATCATTTGAGAAATACATATTTAAATATGTTGCTCATAAGTGCAGAAAAACTATTGCTAAAGATTTAAACTCATATATCAAGCTTCAAGTCTTGGTGCTGCTGAGACTGCACTTGCAGAATTCAAAAAGAAATGGGATGAAACATATCCCATAGGAACACAAACATGGAAAAATAATTGGAACAAACTATCAGCTTACTTTAAATATTCAGAGCCTATTAAAAAGCAGATATGGCTCTTTCCAAAGAAAATTGACAAAGGAATGATAAAAATGTTAAAATAAAAGAAAAAGCGAAAGGGAAGAGCGAAATGAAAGAAATAATAAAAATGTTGGATAAAGATTTAAAGTATATAAAGCATGAAATAAAAGATGATACAATATATATTTATGTAAAATCAAAAAAGAAAAAAGCAAAATGTCCAGTATGTGGAGAAGAAACAGATAAAGTACATTCAAAATACACAAGAAGCTTTCAGGATTTACCAATAGGAGGAAAAAAGGTAACAATAATATTGGAAATGAGAATATTTAAATGTAAAAACAAAGAATGCAGCAAAAAAAGATTCACAGAAAAATTTGAATTTATACAAGGAAGAGCAAAAATGACAAAAAGATTAGAAGAAGAAATAGCAAATTTAGCTCAGAAAATG
>NZ_FQUI01000034.1 GCF_900129175.1 Marinitoga hydrogenitolerans DSM 16785 | reverse complement strand
GAATTTAATATATATGATGAAAACATAAAATTCTTATATTTAAATGGAGTAATAGACAATTGTGAAGGTATATGCTGTGTGAAAGTTCCTTTGTATTACAAAGCATTGTATGCAAGATTCAAACCAGAAATTAATGGTGAAAAAACTTATATGGCAACAATAAAAGATACAATAAAACCATATCTAAAAGAAGACGGAACACTTGATTTGAATAAATTAATGAAAAGATATATAAGATATATAAAAGAACGAGGAGCAGTAATGTTTAAAGGGAGGAATTATTATGAAGGTGTATATCAATACAATCTTGATCAATTCCTTAGCTTGTATGTAGAGGCGGTAGATGGCAAGGTATATCCAGAAACACAAGTAGGTGGAGGAAGAATAGACTTATTAATAAATATACATAACCAAGAATACTTAATAGAAGTAAAAGCAAATATAACAGGAAATGATTATGAAAAATCAAAAAAACAAATAAAAGAATATATAAAAAGAAAAGGACTAAAAGAGGGATGGCTGGTTATTTATTCAGATACAATAAAAGATTTTGAATATATAACAGAAGAAGAAAATGGAATAAAATTACATATTTGGTTTATAAAAACCAATTTTGAATGTCCGTCTAAGATAAAATAACAAAGCCGAGAAGAAATGTCTGAGTTTGTTTAGTAAATTAATTGAATCAAACTGTAAATGGGAAAATAAAAATGTACAAAATAGATAAAGAAATAATGGCATCCTTCTTTTTTGTAAAGGAGGATACCAAAGATTGAGAAATTAAAACAACAACTAGAAATAATAAGGATGATGGTAATGAAACCAAAAATCTTTTTGCTTTAGATAAATTTCTTAAATCTAAAACTAAATGGATTGGTCAAATCCAATAGTATAGTATAGTATAGTATAGTATAATTTTATACGAAATATTATCTAAATTTAGGAGATGATTTTATGGAAAGAATAAAAATAAAAAATTTTATAGTTTTAGAAGATATACATATTGAATTGAAACGTCTTAATATTTTTATAGGGAAACAAGGTACAGGAAAGAGTTTACTTTCTAAATTGATCTATTTTTTTAAAAGTATTCCAATAGAAATGTTAAATGCTGTTGATCAAAAAGCAGAATTTAAAAAATTTGTGGAAATGCAGGAAGAAAAATTTATTTCTTATTTTTATTTAGAAAGTTACTTTAAAGAAGAATTTTTGATAGAATATGAATTTGATAATAAAAAAATTATTGTTAATAATAAAGAAAAATTCGAAATAATATTTTCAGAATATTATGAAAACTTATACAATGAAATAAGAAATAAATATTTAGAATTAGAAGCTTTAGAATTCAAAAATACTGAAGGTTTTATTCTTGATGCAGCGCCAATTGTAAAAACATTCTCTTATATTATAGATAAGTTAAAAAAAGAAGGAAATGACTTATTTTTACACGAACAACTTTTTATACCTTCAGGGAGATCATTTTACTCAATTTTAGCAAAAAATATTTTTTCAATTTTAGAAAATATTAATAATATAAATGATCCTTTTATTATAAGGTTTGGGAGGCTATATGAACAATTAAAAAAGAAAGAATTTTTTAAAGATGTTAATAAAAATGAAAACAGCATTTTTAATATTAAAATAAATCAAATTCTTAATGGTAATTTTATAAAAGAAAAAAATGAAGATTTTATTAAACTTAATAATGGGAAATTGGTTAAATTATCTCAAGCGTCATCTGGGCAACAGGAAATATTACCTTTAATTTTAGCATTAAAAAATATAGTTTATAAAAAAGATAAGGTTGGTAAGACCCTTTATATTGAAGAACCTGAAACACACTTGTTTCCTGAAACACAAAAGAAAATTGTTGAACTTATTTCTTTAGTCTTTAATATTAAAAAAGATATTCAATTTTTTATAACAACACATAGTCCATATATTTTAGTTGCATTAAACAATTTAATGATTGCAGAACATTTGTATTCTAATATTAGCGATGAAAATAAAAAAAGAAAAATAAATGAAATAGTGAATAGCGATTTTCATATTTCTTTAAAAGATGTTTCTGCATATCTTTTTGAAAATGGAAAAATTGAAAATATTAAGGATAATTTTATTATTAGTGCTGACATAATAGATGAAATTTCAGATGTTTTAGCAAAACAATTTGATTCTTTAATGGAATGGATTGATGAAATTGATTAATTTAAGCGGATATGAAGTAGAAATAAAAAAAGTTAAAAAAATAGTAATTGAAGAAAAGAAGAAAAAGTTAATTATTAATAATAAATTGGAGAAGGAAGTTGTGAAGGTACATGTAGATTCTCCAAATTCACCCATTGAAATGGAGAAAAAATGTGATTATTTATTTTTTGTAAATGAGAGAAATCTATATTATTATCTTGAATTAAAAGGGAGAGATATAAAAAAAGCATATGAGCAAATTCTGAATACCAAACGTTTTTTTAAAACTAAGAAGGATGAAAGTATTGGTATAATAATCCATTCTAATAAACCTAAATTTTCTCCAACAATCCAAAAATTAAAACTGAATGCAAAAAGAGAATTTAGAGAACTTATTACTCAACAAAATCAATATACTCTAGATTTATAGAACATACTATATTATCTGGAAAATTTAATTTTCATAAAACAAAAGAAAAATATAATATAAAACTTTATAATATGAAAAAACTGTATTTGTTAAGTGAACAGTAGATGTGATTACTGTTAAAAAATACTTCAGACTGGTGTACTATTATTATATAATATACAACTTTCCCTTTTTTAAACATTCTTGTTGTTGTTTTTACAACCCCTAATGAACCGCCGTATACCGAACGGTACGTACGGTGGTGTGAGTAGTCGGTAGATGAATTAATCATCTACCGACTACTCGATTGAAACATAGTTATAATCTTTATAATTTGCTGATTAATTCTCTTTCAATATATTTAAATCCTTTTTCCCAGAAACTTCTATTTGTAATATCAATATCAATCTTTGATAATAATTTTTCTGGAGCATCATTTCCGCCACTTGATAGTAATTCTTTATATTTAGGAACAAATGCTTTTCCTTCTTCTAAATATTTTTCATATAATGCTATAACTAATAAATTTGCAAAATTATAGGCATAAACATAGAATGGAACACCTATCATGTGAGGTATAGAACTCCATTCATATTTATACTCTTCGGTAATTTTTACGGAATTTCCAAACATTATTTTTAATTCTTTTTCATATAAATTTGATAATTCATCATATGTTGCCATACCATTATTATCTATCATTTCATGTGATTGTATTTCAAACCTTGCAAACATATTTTGTCTAAACATTGTTGCAAACATATCTTCTATTTTTGATGCGATAAATATTTTTCTATCTTTTTCATCTAATTCTTTTAATAATTTATCCATTACGAGCATTTCTCCAAAGACAGATGCAACTTCTGCCATTGTTAAAGGAGTATGATAATTTAATAATGTTTGTTTTGAAGATAATGTTCCATGGACACCGTGACCTAATTCATGAGCAAGTGTCATAACATCTCTCATGTTACCTGTATAGTTCATTGATATGAACGGCTTATAGTTAGGTATATTATATGAACAGAATGCCCCGCCCCTTTTTCCTGGTGAAATTTCAGAATCTATCCTATTTTCATCAAAAAATGATTTTACAATATCTCCTATTTCTTTATCAAATTCATAATATGCATCTAAGACAATTTTTTTGGCCTTTTCAAAAGGGATTTCTTTTTTTACAGGGTCCAATGGAGCGTAAATATCTGCCAAAGTTAATTCATAACCTAAATGTTTTTCTTTCCATTTATAATATCTATGAACCATTGGTGTTTGTTCAGTTGTTATTTCAATAACTATATCAACAATTTCATCGCTAACTTCGTTAGACATATTTCTCATTGATATTGGTTTGGGATAATTTCTTAATTTTGTTTCAGTATCATAATACTTCGCAACAGAGTTAAAAGTGCTTTCTAAAACTATTTTGTCGTTTTTATATCTTTCAAAAAACAATTTCATTGCTTTTCTTCTTAAGTCTTTGTTTGGATCTTGCCTTAACGCTCTTACTTGTGGGCCGGTCATTTTTTTTACTTTTCCATCTATTTCAATTTCAAATGTATAAGAAGAGGTTAATTTTCCATAAAGCATATCGAAAGCATCTCTTCCAGCAGGTTGTAACGCAGAAAGTACTTTTTCAGCGTCTTCACTTAAAACATGTGGTTTTTCCTTGATTAGTTTTTCTATTACATGTTTATATTCTTTTAATTCTTTTGAATCTTTAAATTCTTCTAATTTATCTATAGGATGACTTAATAGTACTGGTTTCCAGAATGCCATTTCAATTTCAGCTTTAGTTAAATAATCTTGCCCAATAGATACTAATTTTTGAGCTTGAACATTTTGAGTATTTTCAGCATACATTAGATGTGCATATTGAATAGCAAAATAAGGTTTTTCCATAGCTTCTTCCAAATCTTTAAAAAAATTTTTTAAATCATTAGCAGTTAGTTTTTCAGAGGAAAGAATAGGGTAGTATTTTTCTTTAATTTTTTTTGCGTTTATTACTGCTGATTCTAAATCTTTTTTTATTTGTTTGTTTTCTGATGAATCATAAAAGAAAGATAGATCCCATTTCATTGGATAACCCCCTTTGAATTGATATATTTAACATGAAATTATATCATAAAAAGTAAAAAATTAATATTGGAATAATATACATATTGACTTTTTTGAATTTTTTTGATAAAATCGCGGTGTACTGTTTGAAAATTTAATAATATTATTTATCCTCTTCCTGTATAATCCCGAGAATATGGCTTGGGAGTCTCTACCAGGCGGCCGTAAACTGTCTGACTACAGGAAGAGGGGTGTGGGTTTTTGGATTTAAATCACGCCTCTCTTCCTGAGAGGCGCTTTTTGTTTTTAATTTAAAATACAAAGGAGGTAGATTATGCCAAAGGTGCTTATTATTGCAGGTAGTGAATCTGATAGGAATTTTGTAAAACAAGCATTGGATTTGTTTGAAAGTTGGAATGTGGATTATGAGTTCAAGATATTCAGCGCTCACAGGAATCTTTTGGAATTAACAGATTATATGAAAAAATTATCTTCAGAGTTTAAAGTTATAATTACTGTTGCTGGCCTTGCCGCTGCACTTCCCGGTGTTGTTTCTTCTTTAACTTCCTTACCTGTGATTGGTGTGCCTCGCGATGTTGGACCTCTCAATGGCATAGATGCGCTTCTTTCAATTGTTCAGATGCCAAAAGGAGTACCTGTTGGGACAATGGGAATTGGAAATCATGGAATGAAAAATGCAGCATATTTTGCAAAAAGAATATTAGATTTGGAGGAGATGAAATGAAAACAAACGAATTAAAATTGTTATATGAGGGCAAGGCTAAAAAGATATATGAAAAATCTTCAGATGAGGTAATTATATATTTTAAAGATGATGTTACGGCATTTAATGGGATAAAAAAGGATTCTATTATTGGAAAAGGCAAGATAAATAAGTTGATCACTTCATTTTTCTTTAAAATGATTGAAGAAAAAGGTATACCAACTCATTTTATTTCAGATGTAGATGATAATTCTTTTGTAGCTAAGAAGGTTAAAATAATACCTCTTGAGGTTATAATCAGGAATTACACAGCTGGTAGTTTTTGTAAAAGATATGGAATTGAAAAAGGAATAAAAATCCAAAAGCCAATAGTTGAATATTCATTAAAAGATGATGATTTGGGGGATCCTATGATTTGTAAAAATGTAATTTTATCTTTAAAACAGGTAGAAGAAAAAATTTTGAATAGATTGGAATATTATTCTTTAAAAATAAACAATATTCTTTCAAGTTTTTTAGAAGAAAAAAATATTATTCTTGTGGATTATAAGTTGGAATTTGGGATTTATGATAATAAGGTATATCTTGCAGATGAAATTTCACCAGATACATGTAGATTTTGGGACAAAGATACAATGGAATCACTTGATAAGGATGTATATAGGGAAGATAAAGGGAATCTTATAGATAAATACTCAGAATTTCTAAGGAGGATTAATATATGAAAAAATATATTTTTGAAGTATTAATTACGTTAAAGAATGGAATATTAGATCCTCAGGGGTTGGCAACACAAAAAGTTTTAAAGAGAATGAATTACCCAATAGATAATGTAAAATTCGGAAAATTAATAACATTTGAGATTGATGCAGAAGATATAAAAAAAGCAGAAGATTTAGCAAATGAAATTACATATAATTCATTAATAAACCCTGTTTTAGAAAATTATGAATTAAAAATGTTAAGGGAGATAGAAATATGATAAAAGCAGGAATTATAGTTTTTCCGGGAACTAATTGTGATAGAGATGCAGAATTCGCTTTAAAAATGGCAGGTTTTGATGCGGAATATATTTGGCATGATTTTAAAGATATCATGAAATATAATTTAATATTTATACCCGGTGGTTTTTCATATGGTGATTATTTAAGAGCAGGCGCATTAGCTAAATTTTCACCTGTAATGAGAGAAGTTGAAAAATATGTAGAGGAAAATAGAGGTTTAGTATTAGGAGTTTGTAATGGGTTTCAAATATTAACTGAATCTGGATTGCTGAAAGGAACTTTAACTAAAAATAAATCTTTAAAATTTATATGCAAAGATATCGATATAAAAGTAATTAATAGAAAAACGCCTTTTTCAAGATATATAAAAAAAGAAAAATTAACGATACCAATTGCTCATGCCGAGGGTAATTATTATATTGAAAATTATGAATATTTAAAGGGAAATAATTTAATAGCATTTGAATATATTAACAATCCAAATGGTTCTATAGGCAATATAGCGGGAATTTATAATGAAAAATATAATATTTTAGGAATGATGCCTCATCCAGAAAGAAATTCAGTAAAAACATTTGGAAATGGTGATGGATTAGAGATTTTAATGTCGATCAGGAGGTCATTAGAAAATGAATAATTTATATCTAGAGTTAGGATTGAAAGATTTTGAATATGAAAAAATAAAAAAAGATTTAAACAGAGAACCTAATGAATTAGAGATGTATATGTATTCTGCTCAATGGTCGGAACATTGTGGGTATAAGCACTCTAAAGAACTTTTGAAAAAATTGCCAAAAAATATAGAAAATGAAAATGCAGGATATGTATTAATAGATGATTATGCAGTGGTTTTTAAAGTTGAAAGTCATAATCATCCAAGTGCAGTAGAACCGTACCAAGGTGCAGCAACAGGTATTGGAGGTATTGTTAGAGATGTTCTCGCTATGGGAGCAAGACCTGTTGCGCTTCTTGATTCATTAAGATTTGGTATAGATACTAAATCAAAAAATATTTTTGAAGGTGTGGTTTCTGGAATTAGTGGTTATGGGAATTCTATAGGTGTTCCGACTATAGCAGGAGAAACTTTCTTTGATGAATTTTATAATACTAATCCGCTTGTAAATGTAATGTGTGTAGGGCTTGTTAAAAAAGATGAATTAGCATCTTCTAGAGCAAAAGAATCAGAAAAATTGTATGTATATGTAGGTTCTAAAACAGGAAGAGATGGTATTCATGGTGCTTCTTTTGCCTCTAAAAAATTGTCAGGTAAGGACGATAGACCATCAGTTCAGGTAGGAGATCCATTTTCTGAAAAAAATCTTATTGAAGCAACATTAGAAATATTGAAATTAAAAGGTGTTTTAGCTTGTCAGGATATGGGAGCAGCAGGGATTTTAAGTTCTTCTTCTGAGATGTCTTTTAAAGGAAATCTTGGATGTGAATTATATATGGATAATGTTCCGTTAAGAGAAGAAAATATGGAAGTCTGGGAGATATTATTATCAGAATCTCAGGAAAGGATGTTGTTTCTTGTAGAATCTGGTAAAGAAAAAGAGATTAAAAAAATCGCAGAAAAATATTTTTTGGATTATGCTGTTATAGGTAAAACAATAAAAGGGAAAAATATTAGAATAATAAAAGATGGAAATGTTCTTTCAGAAATGCCAATATCTTCACTTGTAGATGCACCTTCAATGTATAGACCTACAAATACACCTTCGTATATAAAAAAAATAAAGAATAAAAAATTTGAGTCGAATTTTGATTTAAAATCAGCTTTTTATAAAGTTCTAAGAGATATAAATGTTGTGAATAAGTCTTGGGTATTTGAACAATATGATTATAAGGTGGGAACGAATACTTTAATTATTCCAGGTAAAGCAGATGCTTCTGTGATATGGATAAAAAATACAAACAAAGGAATAGCCGTTACTATTGATGGTAATGGATTATACTCTTATATTGATCCCTATGAGGGGAGCAGAAATATTGTTTTTGAGGCTGCAAGAAATTTGGTAGCTATAGGAGCAAAGCCACTTGGGATTACAGATAATATGAATTTTGGTAATCCTGAGGATGATATGGTAATGTGGCAGTTTGAAAAAAGTATTGATGGGATATCCAATGCATGTAAAATTTTAAACATACCAGTTACAGGAGGGAATGTTAGTTTTTATAATGAATCAGAAAAAAAAGCAATATTGCCAACACCAGTAATTGGAATGGTAGGGGAAGTAGAAATAAATAAAATTATGGATATGACTTTTAAGAATGTTACAGATAAAGTGTATTTAATTGGTAAAGTAGAAATAGATAAAGAAAAAATTGGAGGAAGTGTTTATCAGAGAATATTAAATAATTTTATTGGTGGAGAAATTGATAAGGTTGATACTAATTTAGAATTAAGACTATATGAAGCCTTGTGGTATTTAATAGAAAATAAAATAATAAATTCAGCTCATGATGTATCTAAAGGAGGTATATTAATAGCAATTTTAGAATCAGCCTTAAATGGTGAAAAAGGTTTTAGAGGGAATTTAGGAAACACATTGGAAGAACTATTTGGCGAAAATCAGTCAAGATTTATTTTAACGGTACCATCAGAGAAAACAAATCTATTAGAAGGATTTTTAAAGGGTAAAAGTATAGAATTTAGAAATATAGGTGAAGTAATGCCATATGATTATGGATTTAATTTCGGATTTGATAAATTTCATTTTGATGAATTAAAGGATATTTATTTTAATTCCATTCAAAATTATATGGAGGAATAGCTATGTTAATGGAAGAATGCGGTGTTTATGGTGTTTATATGAAAAATAATGAGAATGCTATACCTTATGTTGTTGAAGGATTAATAGCTTTACAGCATCGAGGACAAGAGTCTGCTGGAGTTGCATATGTCTCACATAATGAAATAAAAGTATATAAAAAGATGGGAATGGTTGCAGAAATATTTAATAACGGAATCATGAAAAAATTAGATAGTTCTTTTGCTATAGGTCATGTTAGATATTCAACAAAAGGGAAATCAGAAATTCAAAACTCTCAGCCTTTTCATGTTAGATTTAAAAATGACCATTTTGCAATTGCACACAATGGTCAAATAGAAAATGCAGAAGAATTGAGATTAAAACTGGAAGAACAGGGCACAATTTTTTTAACAGAAAGTGATACTGAATTAATTCTGCATATTTTAATAAAAAATTTAAGAAAAAACATAAACAAATGGACACTTGAAGATGTTGCAAACATAATATTTAAAGAAGTTTCACCTTCTTATTCTTTGCTTCTTTTGTTTAAAGATAGAATAATAGCAATAAGGGATAAATATGGTTATAGACCACTATACTACTATGTTTCAAAGGAAGGTTTTTTTATATCATCAGAAGATAGTGGTTTCTACTTTTTAAATTCAGATGTAAATAAAATTTATGAAATAATGCCTGGTGAAGCTGTGGAATTTTCTGAGGAAGGAATTAAAAAAATAAAAATTAAAAGTTCTGAAAAAAGATATTGTTTTTTTGAACATATATATTTTGCTAGACCGGATTCAAATGTTTTTGGTAGAAATGTTCATCTTATAAGAGAAGAATTAGGAAAGTTGTGTGCTAAGGAAAATCCAGTTGATGCAGATATTGTTGTTCCAGTACTTGATAGTGGTTTTTCTGCGGCATTGGATTATTCGAAAGAAAGCAAAATTCCTATTGAAATGGGGTTAATGAGAAATAGATATATTGGAAGAACGTTTATTAGTCCAAATCAAGAGGATAGAGAAATTGGAGTAAAAAGGAAATTACCCCCTATTTCACAGGTAATAAAAGATAAAAGAATTGTACTTGTGGATGATTCTATTGTAAGAGGAACAACAATGAAAAAGATAGTTAATATGATAAAAGCAGCTGGAGCAAAAGAAGTCCATGTAAGAGTTGCTAGTCCAAAGGTGCTTAATACATGTCATTGGGGTGTGGATATACCAGATAAAAATGAATTAATTGCTGCATATATGGATATAGAAGAATTGAAGAATGAATTTAATGCTGATTCAGTTGGATATGTTTCGTTAAGCAGTATAAATGAATTATTAAAAGAAGATTTTAAAAATTATTGTTTTCATTGTTTTGTGAGGTGAAAATATGGATTATAAAACAAGTGGAGTTAATATAGATGAAGCTAATAAAATGATTTCTGGTATAAAAGATAAATTAAAAGATAATGCAGATATGTATGCTGGTATTTTTCCATTGCAAGATGTAGCTAAAAATTATGAAAATCCTCTTCTTGTTGCATCTACAGATGGAGTTGGAACAAAAATGGTTCTTTTAGAGGAAAGAAAGAGATGGGATATAGTTGCTAGAGATTTAGTTGGAATGGTTTTAAATGATTTAGTTTGCATTGGAGCAAAACCTTTATTCTTTTTGGATTATTATGCAACTGGCAAATTAGATAGTAAGGATGGAACAAAATTTTTAGATCAATTGATAAAGGTTCTAAATGAAGTTGATTGTAAATTAATTGGAGGAGAAACAGCAGAATTACCAGGACTGTTGGTTAACAATAGAGTTGATGTAGCAGGATTCGGAGTAGGAATAGTGGAGAAAAAAGAAATTCTGGGTAAAAATAAAGTCAAGGAAGGAGATATATTAATTGGATTAAGATCTAATGGAATTCATTCTAATGGTTATTCGCTTGTTAGAAAACTTCTAAAAGAAGGAAAAATCAGCTTTTTTGAAGAATTAATATCTCCTACCAAACTAATGATTAATCAAACATTGAAAGTAAAAAAATATATACATGCAGCAGCACATATTACCGGTGGTGGGATAGAAGAAAATCTTTTAAGAGTAATACCAGACGGTTTAAGTGCGAAAATAGTGGTTAATTGGGAGTTTAATAATGTATTTAAAGAAATTTTAAATGCTGGAATTTCATTAAAAGAATCATTTAAAGTGTTTAATATGGGGATTGGAATGATTTATATTTTAGATAAAAGAAATTTATCTAAGATAAAAGAATTGTTGCCAGAAGAAGAAATAATAGAGTTAGGAAAAATAGTAAGAGGAGAAAAGAAAGTAAAAATTTCTTTTTAGGAAGGCGATAAAATGAAGAAAAAATTAGTAGTTTTATCATCAGGTAATGGGACTAATTTTGAGGCGATAGTAAAAAAATTAAGAAATAGATATGAAATAAAATTAATAAGTGATAATAAAAAAGCATATGTATTGCAGAGAGCAATAAAATTATATATTGATTATGAGATAGTTAATTATAAGTATTTTAAAAATAGAGAAAATTATAATAAAAAACTTTTTGAATATTTGAAAAAAGAAGAACCAGATTTAATTGCTTTAGCGGGATATATGAAAATATTACCAGAATATATTGTTGAATATTTTTCTGGGAGAATAATTAATATACATCCATCATTATTGCCAGCTTTTAAAGGTTTAAATGCAATAAAACAGGCATTTGATTTTGGAGTGAAGTATACAGGAATTACCATTCATTATGTGAATAATGAATTAGATGGAGGGAAAATAATTGCTCAAGAAGTGGTGAAAATTGAGACTGAGGATACTCTTGAAACACTTGAAGAGAAAATACATAAGTTAGAACATAGATTATATCCTAAAGTAATAGATAAAGTATTAAGAAAATTAACAATGTCGATATAGGAGGTAAAGATGAAAAGAGCACTTATTTCTACATATTATAAAAATAATATAGAAAAATTAGTTTCTGTATTAATTGAAAATAGATATGAAATAATTTCAACAGGTAATACTGCAAAATATTTAGAAAGTCAAGGGTTTGAGGTAGTGAAAGTCGAAGACGTAACAGAGTTTCCAGAAATACTAAATGGTAGAGTAAAAACTTTACATCCTAAAATACATGGTGGAATATTGGCAAGAGATATAGAAGAAGATAGAAAAACATTAAAGCAATTAAATATCAAAAAAATAGATTTTGTATATGTGAATTTATATCCTTTTGAAGAAAAACTAAAGGAAAACTTAGATATAAAAGAATTAATAGAGTACATAGATATAGGAGGTCCAACTTTAATAAGAGCAGCTGCAAAAAGCTTTGAAAATACAATTATATTAACTGATCCCGAAGATATGGATTTAATAATAAAAAATATAGAAGATTTAAACTATGAAATAAGAAGATATTTAGCTGCCAAGGCTTTTAATCTTACAGCACATTATGATTCTATAATCTCGTCATATTTTAATAATTTATTAAAAATAGAGTTTCCGAAATATATAACATTACCTCTTAAAAAGAAATCTGAATTAAGATATGGTGAAAACCCTCATCAAAAAGCTGTGTATTATGAAAATACTACTGAAGAAGGTTTCTTTTCAAATTTTGAACAATTAAATGGTAAAGAATTATCGTATAATAATTTTAAAGATATAGATGTTGCCTGGAAAATTGTAAATGAATTTGAAGAAAAGGTTTGTTGTGCAATAAAACATCAAACTCCTTGCGGTGTAGCATCAGGTAGGGATAATTTAGAAGCATTTAAGAGAGTATATGAATGCGATCCTATTTCTATTTTTGGTGGTATTGTGGCGTTTAACCATAAAGTAACAGCTGAAACTGCAAAAGAAATGAAAAAAATATTTTTAGAGGTGATTATAGCTCCAGAGTTTGAAGAAGAAGCTGTAAATATATTAAAGAAGAAAAAAAACCTACGAATATTAAAGGTAAAAGAAAAACCTCATCAAAAATTTGAGTATGTGTCAGTAGATGGAGGTGTTTTGGTTCAAGAAAGAGATACAAAGTTATTCAAATCATTAAAAATAGTAACAGAGGAACCAATAGCAGAATATTTAATGGAAGATATGATTTTTGCATTTAAGGTTGTGAAACATGCCAAATCAAATGCAATTGTTGTTTCTAAAGAGAAAATGGCAAAAGGTATAGGTTCTGGACAGCCAAATAGAATATGGGCTGCTATAGATGCTTTGGATAGAGCAAAAGATGGAGTTGTTCTTGCTTCAGATGCTTTTTTTCCATTTAATGATGTCGTTAAAAAGGCAGGTGAGTATAAAATAAAAGCTATTATTCAACCTGGAGGTTCTATAAGAGACGAAGATTCCATAAAAGTAGCAAAAGAACTTGGTATATCTATGGTATTTACTAATATGAGACATTTTAAGCATTAATGGGGTGGAAGAATGAAAGTAGCAGTAATAGGAAATGGTGGAAGGGAACATGCTATTGCATGGAAATTATCACAAAGTAAAAGGGTAAAAAAAATATATTGTATTCCTGGAAATGGTGGAACTGCACTGGAAAATAAATGCGAAAATATAGATATGAAAAATATAGATGAAATTATTAATTTTGTTAGAAAAAATAATATTGAATTAACTATAGTTGGGCCAGAAAAGTATTTAGTTGAAGGTATTGTTGATGAATTTAAAAAAGAAGGTTTAAATATAATTGGTCCAAATAAAAAAGTGTCAATGCTTGAAGGTAGTAAAATATATGCAAAGAATTTTGCAAAAAAGTATGGTGTTCAAACTGCAAAATATAAAGATTTTAAAGATTATAATATAGCCGTAGATTATATAAAAACGGTTAGGTTTCCAATAGTTATTAAAGCAGATGGATTAGCGGGAGGGAAAGGTGTAATTATATCCAAAAACTTTTCTGAAGCTAAAAAAACTTTAAATGATTTTATGAATAATGATGTTTTTTTAGGAGCTGGTAAAAATGTATTAATAGAAGAATACCTTGAAGGATATGAAATGTCAATTTTTATATTATTAGATGGAGAAAATTATAAAATATTTCAGACGGCAAAAGATCATAAAAAAATTTTAGAAGGCGAGAAAGGTTTAAATACAGGAGGGATGGGAGCAATATCACCGCACCCTAAGTTGAGTATGGAATTAATGGATAAAATAAAAGAAAAAATTATAGAACCAACAATTAGTGGAATAAAAGAAGAAAAGCTTAATTATAATGGGATATTGTTTATAGGATTAATGATTCAAGAAAATGAGCCTTATTTATTGGAATATAATGTAAGATTTGGAGATCCTGAAACGCAAGCTATGTTACCACTTCTTGAAACTGATTTGCTTGAAATTTTTAATCATATTATAGAAAAAAAATTAGATAAAATAAATATTAAATGGAAAGATAATATTTCTTGTTGTGTAGTTTTGGCTGCAAAAGGATACCCGATAAAATATGAAAAAGGGAATGAAATAAAAACAAACATAGATTCTTATGTTTTTCATGCAGGAACTATATTAAAAGATGGAAAACTTTTAACAAATGGAGGTAGAGTACTTTCAATTGTGGATTTTGGAAGAAATATTAAAGAAGCAAGAAAAAGAGTCTATAATAAAATAAAGAGAATTGAATTTAAAGATAAATATTATAGGAAGGATATTGGTATAATGTGATATAATAGTATTGAATAAAAATTCTTTCTTAAAGGTGTAATTATGTTTTTGGATTTTTTATATAATATCAATCTTACAAAAGATCAGAAATATTTATCTAACGAATTGGATAGATTTCTATTCAATTCGTTAGATTTTTTAATAATTCAAGGAAGTGCTGGAACTGGAAAAACCTTTCTTGTTTCTAAATATGCAAAATATTTATATAAAAAAAATATTGACTTTGTAATATTAGCACCTACAGGGAGAGCCTCAAAAATTCTTTATGAAAAGTCTCATTTTAGAACTAAGACTATTCATAGCGAAATATATAGTTTTTTTGAAAAAAAAATTAATCTTGAAAAAGATGAAATAAAAATTTTTTTTAAGTTGAAAGAAAATTATCGAAATAACACGATTTTTATAATTGATGAAAGTTCGATGATTTCAGATACCTTTTCATCAGACGAAAATCTTATTTTTGGTAGTGGTAAATTACTTTCAGATCTAATAATGTATATAAAATCAGGAAATAATAATAAAATTATTTTTTTAGGTGATGAATATCAACTACCTCCTGTGAGAGCAAAAGATTCTCCAGCATTAAATAGAGAATACCTTGAAAAATTTTTTAATTTAATGGGAGATAAGATAACGCTTAATGATATTGTTAGACAAAAAGAAGACAGTTATATATTAAAAAATGCAAATATAATAAAAAGACATATAGATAACAAAAATTTTTTTGAATTAAAGTTTAAATATAATCTGGATTTTATAAAAGATAAAAATTTTATTGAGAATTATGATTATTCTAATCCTGGAAAAGATATTATTATTTGTTCAACAAATGAAAAATCTCTGGAGTATAATCAGAAAGTTCGAAGAAAAATGAATTATAAATATAATATTGAAATAGGAGATATATTATTAAATACAAAAAATGTATATTTTGACAATAAACCTATATTCAATGGGGAATTTTTTAAGGTAATTGATATATTAAATCATGAGAAAAAAGATAGTTTTGTAGGGAAAGGGGAACATGTAATATTAGAATTTTATGATTTAGTATTAAAAGACACATATTTTAATGAAGAAATAACCGTTAAAATTTTCGCAAATTCATTATTCTCAAGATCTACAGATATTGATATAAATTTAAAAAAAGCATTATATAGCATGTGTATAAATGAAATATATCAAAAAAAAGGATTATCTACAGAATTCATTCTTCAACAGATAGATAATAATCCATATTTTAATGCACTTCATGTGAAATATGGTTATGCAATAACTGCTCATAAAGCCCAAGGTGGAGAGTGGAATAAAGTTTTTATAGATCCGGACTATTATAATGCTTTTAAGACAAAAGAGTATTTTCAATGGTTATATACAGCGATTACCAGGGCAAAGGAGAGGGTATATATAAAAGAAGTACCCTTTAAAGTATTTTCATATAATAAATTAAAGTTGCAATTCGATTTTACTATAAAAAGAGAAATAAATATATCATATAATTTAAGATTTTCAAATTCAATATTAAAAGATTTATATCTTGCTATTAGAGATAAAATATCAGAAAAGAAATTTGAAATAATTGGTATAGACCATTTTCAATATCAGGAAGTATATTATATAAAAAGAGGAAAGGATTATTTAAAAGTTCAATTATATTACAATAAAAATTATGAGCCAACGAGACTAAAAGTAATTGAAACAACAAAGAAAGAACTTGCTCAGGAATTTTTGGATATTTTTAATAGTAAAGAAACTATGAATAACAAATCTATAATTGATAAAACAATTAAAAAAAATGATTGTATAAATATATATATCGATGGTAGTTATGATCATTCTTTAAAAAAAATCGGATCAGGATTTGTTGTTATGAAGGGAAATGTTTTAGAAAAATACTGGAAAGGTTTTTCGGAAGAGAAATTTTTAAAACATAGAAATGTAGCTGGAGAAATTTTTGCTGCAATACTAGCCTTTGAATATGCTAAACAAGAAAATTTAAAATGTATTGAAATAAACTATGATTATGAAGGAATTGAAAAATGGGCATTGGGATTATGGAAGACTAATACAGAATTAACAAGATATTATAAACAACAATACGACTATTATTCATCATTATTTTTGATAAAGTTTAACAAAATAAAGTCTCATTCTGGAAATAAGTTTAATGATATTGCAGATGAATTAGCTAAAAAAGCTGTGTATGAGAGTAATTATAATATAAAATATGATATTGAGGTGAAAATATGAATTTATATGAATTATCTAAAAAACGTAAAACTGTTAGAAAATTTAGTAATAAAATTCCCGATATAGAAGATATAAAATATGCAATAAATGTAGCAAAAGAAGCACCTTCTGGGAAAAACGATCAACCTTGGTTATTTGTTTTAGTTTCAAGCGAAAATAAGAAAAATAAGATTAGAGAGATATGTGAAAAAGGAGAAAAAGCCTTTTATGAGAATTCAAAAGGAAAATTGAAGGAATGGTTGGATAAGAAAGGTTTTTCCTGGAAAAAACCTTTCTTAACAGAAGCTCCATATTTGCTTTTTGTATATTCAAATAAAAAATCACCATTTTCAAAAGAATCCGTTTGGTTATCTTTGGGATATTTCTTATTAGCGTTAGAAGAAAAAGGCTTATCTACTGTTACATATACACCTTCAAATTATAATGAAATTTCAGAATATATGAAAGTTCCAAAGGATTATAGGTTGGAAGTTATACTCCCTATTGGTTATTCAATAGATCCTAAACCAAAATACGAAAGAAAAAGCATTGAAGAACTATTGATTATATTAAAATAGCCTGGGGATCCAGGCTATTTTAAATTGTGGTAATTATTTCTTTCAAATATTCCTCAAAATTTTCATCAGGATCAACTTCAATTATTTTTCCATTTTTTAGACTTATTACATATCCTTTTTTCGGATTTCCAAAATCTTTTAATAGATACATATAAAAGTTTAATTGAAATTTATAATCTTCTATTTTTTCTTTATTTGATAAATCAGAATATTTGTAATCAATAATTTCAATATTATTATTTTCATCAAAAATCACTCTATCTGGGACACCAAATATCATATATTCAATGCCATTAAAAACCATTCTTTTTACTAATCGCCATTCTGTTTTAACTTTTTTTGCAGTAAATAATCTCTTTATTAATTCATTGTCAAATGCTTTTGGTAAATTTCCGTTTTTAATTAAGCTTTGTATTTGACTGAAATTTGTAATACTTTCCATAATAGCATGCATTTCTGTTCCTTTTAATAAATAATCTTCATTTTCAAAAAAGTCTTTAATATCTATATAATGTTCTTCTGTTAAATCTTCAGAATTTTCCTCTCTCTTCATTTCATTTATTATATATGTTGGTGCTATATATTTTTTGTAAGCAAATAATGTTAGATCCGATAAATTTCTTTCATTAATATCTTCTAATTTTTTTTCATTTTTTTCTTCTATTTCCTGAGTTTCAAAGACCAATTCGTTTTCTGGAATTAAATCTCTTTTTTCATATGTTGATTTCATAAATAATGCTGCAGACGATTTTTCATTATTTTTATCATTTTTTAACGGGATAATTGGTATTAACATTTCTTTTGGTCGAGTAATAGCAACATATAAAAGCCTTAATGATTCAGTATCTTCAAGGAATTTGTTAATGTCAAATATGTTTAAAAACTTTTCTCCAAACTGTATTTTTATTTTATCTTCTGTATTTATAGATGATATATCCATATTTTTAACCTTTTTTAAGAATAGTTTTTTTAGTACAAAATACCTAACATTATTTTCAGGTAGAGAAAATTCTATTTTTTCATTTGATACATTTATTTTATCTCCAGTTTTTTCTTCTGTATTTAAATCAATTTTTTTTCCTAACCCACCCAGTATTACAATAGGGAATTCCAGACCTTTTGATTTGTGAATAGTTAATACTTTTACAACGTTTTGTTTTTCGTCTTCAATAGCAGCTTCTTCTTCAGATAGTTCTGATGTTTTCCTTAAAAGTCTTATTAATTCTGAAAATGATACAGCCAATGTGTTGTATTTTTCTGCTTCGTTTAACAATTTTTTTACATTTGCTATTGCATAATGCGGATCATGTAATACAGTTAATCGAGATAAATAATTAGTTTCAGATATTAAGCCTTTTAAAATAACTGTAGGATTTAGATAGTATTTTAATTCTACATATTTTTTTAATATTTCAAAGCCAGATCGTTCGCTATTTGAAAGTATATCTGTCTTTTCAGCAGTTTCATATAATGATTTGAAATTATTCTTTTTCTTTAAATTTACTAGTTTATTTAATTTTTTAAATGGCATTCCAACCATTAAAGACATCATATAACCAGAAAAATTAAAATCATTATGTGGATTCTCAACAGCATTTAAGGCATAAAATACTGTTTGAACTTCATTTTTATCGTAAAAAGATTTACTTCCTAAAATATAAAAAGGAATTTTATATTCTTTAAAAACTTTTCTTATTTCTTCTTCAGAATTTTTTAATTCTCTTAGTAACACAGCAATATCTCTATATTGTATCTCTCTTTCTTCAAATACAATGGAGCCATTTTTCCTTTTTCTGAATTTTAATTTTTTTCCTACTAATGCTTTTATTGTCTTTGCAATAGAATGATATTCATCGTTTGAAATAATGTATTTTATTCTATGTTTATCCTCCTTTGCAATGGAAGGAATAACATCATTTTCGTCATTCGCTTCAAAATAAGATTTATCTTTAGTTTCGTTATATAATAGATTATTAAAAATATCCGGATATATATTTTTTATATTTTCATACGAATTTAATAAGGTTTCATTAAATAAAACATTTTTAGAAAATTCATTGGCGAATTCAACGATTTCAGCATTTGAACGTCGGTTTATGTTTAATTGAAATTTAGAATCTTCATTAAATTCATTTTCTGTCACAGCAAATACAGAAACATCTGCTCCTCTAAATCGGTATATAGATTGTTTTCTGTCACCAACATAAAAGATATAATTATGTCCTTTCTGATGTATTTTATCAAATAACTCTTTTTGTAAAAAATTAGTATCTTGATATTCGTCAACTATTATATACTTAAATTTGTTTTGATATTTATTTAGTATTTTCTCATTTTTCAGCGTTTCCAAAGTTTTATCTAGTACACCCTTGAAATCAAATTGGAATTGATCTTCTGTGTATACATTATATATTTCTTGAGCAATTAATAAAGAAATTTTGAATAACCACAACACATCATTAAAGTCTTTATTTATTAATTCTATCTCCGGAAGTTCACTTTTTTTCATTTCTGTTCGCCAGTTTTGTAATGTTTCAGAAAGAACTTTTTTAAATATATCTAAATTAAGTTCCTGGATTATATATTTCAATGAGCTATTAAATTTTACCAAATCAGAGAGTAATTCATTTATATATATTTTTACAGTTTCTCTTCTTTCAATTGGTAAGAAAGATATTAATTCTTCAATATTTCTGTTGTTGTCTTCATATAATTGGAATAATATTTTTAAAGTATTATATACGGATTTTTCTATCTCAATTTCCATTTTTAATTCATTTATTATTGTGAAATTTGGATCCACTCCAATTGCTATGTTGTTTTCTCTGAGTATTTTAGAACAAAAACTATCTATTGTTGTAATCCATGCTCTATTTAAATTAGTTTTTATTTGTCTCCAATATTTATAATTTTTATTTTCTTCTAATTTTTTATCAACTTCTTCTAAAATTCTTTCTTTCATTTCACCAGCAGCTTTATTTGTAAAAGTAACAGCTAGAATATTTTGAACGATATCTGGATAATTTTCTTTTTCAAATTTTTCGAGTATAGATAAATAATATTTTGTAATTGTATATGTTTTTCCAGTGCCTGCCGATGCGGAAATAAAATAATCTTTATCTAAATTTTTTTTTAATTCATTAATATTTAAATTTTTAGTCAATGAGCTCACCTCTTAACAGTTTTATATCATCTTTTGTTAGGTGTTTTCTTTCTTTAAGAGTTATATTCTCCAACCATTGAAATAAGCTACAGAACCTATAAAATTCGCATTTACCTTCATTTCCTATTTTGCACGAGTAATATTTTTCGTTAGAGTTTTGAACAGAATATCCTTTTATTGACAATTCATCTAAAAACCTATATTTTAATAATTCTTTTTTGTTTGAAAAAGCAGGAATGAAATTAGTATTTTTTATAGAATTAATAATGTTATCAAGCCATTTTTCAAACTCTTTGAAATCTATTTTTTCATATGCGTTAGAATTACCTGGATATTTTATATATACAAAATTATTTTCTATTTTTATCCATTTTAAAGATTTATATTTATCGTTTTCCTTGCTCATTGGTAAAAAACTTAAAAAGACAGGATTGTTTGCAACCTTTTCTTTCCATATATCTTTGTTATTTAAAAGTGTCAAATAATAAAACAATAATTGTTCTGTTTGAAAGCTTGTTTTGTTTTTGTAATCAATAATAGAGTAAGATTTTCTTTCTTCTTTTTTTGATGGTTTTAATTCAAAAATATTTTTCTTTTTCTTTTCTTTTAATTCAAAATTTAGGTTTTCATTCATTTCATCTATTCTATCAATTCTTGAAATTAAATTATATTTATTATATTCTCCTTTAATAGAATATTCACTTTCAATAATTTTTTGATATTTTAATGAAAGAGCTTCTTTATTTTTTGATCTTGGTGAACCAAAGAATATATAAAGAGAAATTAATGTATCAACAACGTTAGAAAGTTCATTTGAAATAACCTCTATTTCTATTTCTTTAATAATTTTATATGTTCGCAATTCTTCAACTCCAGATTTATCCCACTCTTCATTTGCTATTCTTTTTATCTCATTGTATAATTCATCTTTATTATCCACTAAACTTTTTATTGAGTTATATGTTGAATATTTATCAAATAATTTTTTCATTATTTTGTGTTTTAAATTCCCCACATAGAATATAGAAAAATCTTTATTTGTTTTTATTTCTGCTATATATTTTAAATAATATTTAAAGGGACAATCAACATATGTTGAGATTTTATTGTGGCTAATATTTTTTAATTTAATAGATTCACCTAAATTCCATGAAAAAATTTTTTTTGAAATTTTCAATTCGTTAATTTGATTTATAATATTATTTATTTCTTCCATATTTGAATTTAAATTATTATAAGTGTAATACAATACGGCTTGTTCTAGAGAATAAATTTCATTAGTATTAATTGGAATTATCTCTTCGCTTTTTGAAAAAAATGTATATTCTTTTATTTCAAATAATTTTTTTAAATCATTTTCGTATGGGGAAATGGAAATTTCTTCTCCAGATATAGTTGCTTTGGGATAAGTGATTATTACATTATCTGCAAACAACATTGAAATATACATATTCTCTCTAAATTGTAATTCTGAAATTTTAGAATAGTAATCATTTTTTGTAATATATGAAAGTAACGGGTTTATTCCTATGGAAGGATAATTATTATCACTAAATGAAATGAAAATTTTAAATTTTTTATGGATAAATCGAGAATCATTTAATGTGAAAATTTCAACTGTATTAGAATACTTTTCTGATATTCTATATTTTTCTGTTTCAATTAAACTCGAAAGAATATTATAGTACTTTGAAAGCGATATATTTCCAGATATTAATTTTTCCAAATTTTTTTCGGTTTTTAATAAAACCTCTTGAAATTTATATAATGCGTTTAATTCGCTTTCAACTTTTTCAATATTACTAATATCAATAACTTTTTCATTAATCCAATTATTTAATAGATTTCTATAATATGATAATTCAAGTTCTTTTTTATCCAATTTCCCTAGAAGATCGAATAAATTAAAAAATATATTCTTTAATTCATCTAACTCTTTTTTTGATTTTTCAAGTCTTTCTTTTTCATCAGATGATAATAATTCTTTTTTAACTTCGTTTAATTTTTCTTCAATTCTTTTTATCCATTTTTCCTTTCTTGATTTTAAAGATGATTTTGGATAGTCATAATATAAGTTTAAGCTCTTTAAAAGTTCTTCTATTTCATCAATAGATAAGGTTCTTTCTCCAGCATAACCAGTTTCTATTAAAGCGAGTAAATCATCGACCTCATATCCGGAATATTTTACTTTTAATGGCAATAATAGTTTGTTTACAACAAGACTTTCAGATAATGAAATATCATTTTTTAATCTATATGGGACTTTTATTTCTTCAAAAAAATCAGCTAAAGAATTTGCAGTTTGAAAATCTGGAACAACTATTCCAAAGTCTTTTGGCACATAATTTTCATATAATATTTTTCTTTTTATTTCTTTAGCAATATTTTCTATTTCCAGAATATTATTTTTAAATTCAGCTTTAAAAAATACAGTATCTTTAAATAATTTTTTTAAGGGTATTTTTTTTTCTTCTATGTCAAAATCATTATTTCGTAAAAAGTTATATATTTTTTTTAGACTATCAAATGAGTCATCATCATTTAATGACCAAGCTAAAAAATATACATTGTCGAATAAAGAAAATAGTTTATTTAATACATTAATAAGTATTGGGGGTAGATCAAAAAAACCACCTATTATTAAAGTTTTACCGAGTTTTTTACCTTCGAATTCCTCATAAAACCATTTGTATATACTTATTTGATCATAATTTTTATTAATGGATTTTGAATTATCGAATTTTGTATTTAATATATCTTCTAATTTTTCTTCTAAATGCTTATATAATTTAAATAGATTATCATCACTTTCTATATCTTTATCCATTTCCATATATAATTCATTACTTTCCAAAATACCTTTATCAGAAATTCTTGATATTTCCCATTTTTTCTCAAATATTTCAAGGAGATATTCAATTGAAAACTTTGATTTTGAAAGCGTTTTTAAGTATTTTTCGAATTGAATATTATTTTTCTCTTTTTCTATTAAATCTTCTAATTCATTTGCAATATATGCTTTTAAAAAGTCTCTATCAATGAAAAGTGAAGACGGTTCATGTTTTTTAAATAATTCAACAATATATTGATTTATAACTCTAAAAGCATCTCTGTTTAATGTTTTATTTGTTTTCCTTGTTACCGCTTCTGCAATTTGTTTTACATAGTCTCCCGACGGTCCAATATACAAAAATTCCATAGGATCTTTTTCATATAGAGGAAGAATAAAATCTGCAATTTCATCAAAATGATTTTTATTTAAATCTATAATTTTAGCTTTTTTCATTATAATGCCCCCAAAATCTTATTTATAATATTATTTTAATTACATCATTTGGTTTATAATCCATTAGAATTCCAAATAAAATAACCACAAGGAAATACAATATAATAGCGATAATAATGATAATAACCTTAATAAATTTAAATAGTTTTCTTTTTCTCATTTTCTTTCCCTTATTAAAAGGCATATATACGTATTATATCATAAAAAAAATACCGCTATAACTAATGACAGTGTAATTTTTTATAATCTCTTTTTACCTTTTTATAGTTCTTTTTGCAATAATCTATATTTCAGTATTGAAATATGATATAATTCAATTATAAAGGTATAAAAGGGATTTACTTTGCAAATATTTGAATATATTTTAATATATATATTAACTGTAAGTATATTAGCTATAAGCATGTGGTTCATACACTATAGGTGGGTAATGGTGAGGTGAAAATATGAAGAAAAAAATACCATATGGAGAACAAAATTTTGAAAGATTAATAATGCAAAACTATTATTACATAGATAGAACACAATATATAGAAAAATTAGAATCATTAAATGAAAAAAATATAGTATATTTAAGACCAAGGAAATTTGGAAAAACATTGTTTTTAGACACACTCTCAAATATTATGATATTAATTATGCAGAAAAATTTGAAAAATTATTTAAAGACTTATACATAGGAAAAAATCCAACACCATTAAAAAATAGTTATTATATCCTGTATATGGATTTTTCTGGAATACAAACAGAAAATAAAGAAAAATTAATAAAGAGTTTTAAAAATAAAGTTATACGTTCTCTTGACAATTTCAAGTATGAATATAATATAAAAACCAAAATAGAAAAAGAACTAACAGAACCAGCAGATATTCTTGGTTCATTTCTTGATAGAATAAAGAATGAAATAAACAAACCAATATACTTATTAATAGACGAATACGATCATTTTGCAAATGAATTATTGAGTTTTAACCTTGATTTATTCAAAGACAGCGTAACAAAACATGGATTTGTAAGGAAATTTTATGAAGAAATAAAAAAAGGAACAGAAACAATAATAGAAAGACTATTCATGACAGGCGTAAGTCCAATAATGTTAGACTCATTAACTAGTGGATTTAATATAACAATGAATATAACATTATCTCCAGAATTCAACGAAATGCTAGGATTCAAAGAAGAAGAAGTAAAAGAATTATTGGAATATTATGACATATATTCAGAAGAACTATT
>NZ_FQUI01000033.1 GCF_900129175.1 Marinitoga hydrogenitolerans DSM 16785 | reverse complement strand
GCATTTAAATCCCTATCGTTTTTATATCCGCATTCACACATATATATTCTGTCTGATAATTTTAAATCCTTTTTTATTTTTCCACATTTATGGCATTTTTTACTGCTAGGATAATATCTGTCTGCTTTTATTAATTTTATTCCATGTTTTTTTGTTTTATATTCCAGTTGTCTGATAATTTCATATAGTTTTGATTGCTGTATTTCTTTAGACAGATGTTTATTTTTCATCATTCCTGATATGTTTAAATCCTCTACAACTATATATTCTGGTTTGGTTTTCACCAGAGACGCTGTGATTTTATGTATATAATCATTGCGGATATTTTTTAACCTTATATGTATTTTCCTTATTTTTGACTCAAGTTTTATTATATTTTTAGTCTTTTGGTAACGGACTTCACCTCCTTTATGTTGAATTTTGTTTTGTTCGTATTTCCTTGATATTTGTCTTTGTAATCTTTTTAAACGCTTTAATATCTTTTTAACTTTATGTTTTTTATTTATATTTTCATATTTTGAACCATTGCTTATAGTTGCTAATGTTTTAATTCCTAAATCTATTCCTATACCTTCTGTATATTTTCCATTATCAACTTCTATATTCTCTGTTTCGAAACTTATACTTAGATACCAATCAATTCCGTCATATGTTACTCTCGGATTATAATATTTGCCCCTTTCTGGTATTTTATCTTTTTCAAACAGTCTTAACCATCCTATTTTTTCTATTAGCACCTTTGTATTTTTAAACTTAATTTTATACGGATCTACATAGAAACTGGGTTTTGATTTTTTCTTTGCCTTAAATTTTGGTTTGTTTGCTAATTTTTTAAAAAATCTTTTATATGCAGCACAAGCATCTTTTATAGCTTGTTTCGTGATATTGTTTGAATATTTATATAGCCAATTATATTCGTTAGTTTGTTTTAATTGTGTTAATTCTTTCCTTATTGCTCTATCTCCAATGATTTTTCCTGTTTCTTTATAGTACTCTTCTATTTTTGCAAGAGCAAAATTATATGCCCATCTTGCTGTCCCTGCTGCAGCCATTAATTTTGTTCGTTCCTTATTATTTACACGCAATTTAATTTTATATGTTTTTATCATTGTTATCTTCTTCTTTTAATTGATGAATTATTTTTTTTGCTTTATGAGCTCTTTTGCCATTTAATTTGCTGCTAAACACAGTTATAATTTGTATCAAATCTTCAGTCAATTCTTCTTCATCTGTTTTTTCTGTGTTATCTATTATTTCAATCGTTACACCGAATTTATTTGCTATATTTTCAATTAGTTCAAATCCAAATCTTAATAATCTGTCTTTATATAAAACAACTATTTTATCAATTTCTTCATTTATTATTTTATCTAATAATTCGTTTAAACCTTTTTTATTATAATTAATCACACTTCCTATATCAGTTATTATTTCAAAAGGTTTTCCTTGGGCAATTAAATATTGTTTCACGTATTCAATTTGCCTTTCTAAATCATTTTTTTGTTTTCTACTACTTACTCTGCAATAACCAATAGTTTTCTTTGTTTTGTTGATGTTGTGTTTTATCTTTAAAAAATCATTTAATTGTTTTTCAGAATAATATCTATGCCCACCTTCAGAAATATGATCCGGCTTAAAAATACCTTTTTCATCCCATATTCTTAATGTTTGCGGTGTTTTGCCTATTAATTTTGCAAATTCTTTAATTCTGTAATATTTCATTTTTTCACCTCTTGTTTTTATTATATCATAAAATTATTCAAAAACAGGAGGTTTTTATAATATTTTTTAATTTAGTTTGAGCTGTTTTTTTTTCCTCCTTAATTTTTGAATTCATATATATATAAAATTTGATTTCCATTTATTATTTTTTTCTTTTTATTAGCTTTTTGTCCAAAAAAATGTTCAAATTTTTCATGCGATGTAATAATAGAATAATCAAAATGTGGGAATTGTTTTTTTAAATATCTCATTTGTTCATAAATCTTTTCAGCATGTATTTTATCTTTAATTCTCAGACCATATGGTGGGTTTGTAATAATATATCCATTATTATAATTTAATTTTATACTTTCCATATTACTTTTTTCGAATTTAATGTATTTATCTAATTTGAAAGTTTGCGCATTTCTTAAAGCTATTTCTATCATTTTATAATTTTTATCAAATCCAAATATTTTTAAATCTGTATATTTTATTGATTCTATAGCCTGTTTTTTTAAAGTTTCGAATTTTTTATTATCAAAATTTTTCCAGGATTCAAAAATAAACCTTCTGTATAACCCAGGTGCGATATTTAAACCATATAAGGCAGCCTCTATTGGTATAGTGCCCGAACCACAAAAAGGATCTATTAACACATCTTTTCTTTTCCATCCAGCTTTTAAAATCATAGCAGCGGCTATTGTTTCTCTTAAAGGAGCTTCACTTACCAATTTTCTATAGCCTCTTTTATGTAAACCCTCACCAGTAGTATCTAAAGCTATTATAACATTATTGCGTTTTAAATAAGCTCTTATTTTATATATTCCATTTTCTTCAGAATATGAATTTATTTTATATTCTTTTTTTAATTTTTCAATTATAGCTTTTTTTAATACAGATTGTATAACAGATTGATTATATAATGTGGATTTTGAAGATCGTACTTTATCAATTATTATCTTCCCATTTTTTGGCAAAAAATGGGATAGCGATAATTTCATAATACCATCATATAATTCATCAAAAGTTTCGGCATGAAATTCACCAACTTTTATAAAAACCCTTTCTGCAGTTCTAAGATTTAGATTTAGATTGTAATAATCAAAATCTTTGCCAGAAAAATGAACCATACCGTCATTTGCGTTTTTTATTTTATAATTCATTTTTTTTAATTCATTTGAAAGTATTTTTTCTAAACCAAGAGCACATAATACTAAATATTCCATATTGGCACCTCTTTTATTAGTAAATGTATAATTATATGCAAACCATAGTTTCTTTTAATTTTATCAAAGGACTTTTTAAGGGATACAGTTTATATTTTCTCGTTTTTATAAATAATTTTTCTAATAGAATTATAACACAATTAACTTCTCATACATAAAAAAAGAAAATGTTATGTGATGATTGTCGGCTTGACCCCCGAAAATTAGACAAAAAATAAGAAAAACTCATTTTTTCACAGAAACGAAAAAATCAGAAAAATTATAAGACGAAATAAAATCATTGAAATTATCATTAAAAAGATAAAAAACGAAATCAGGAGTAAGATACTTTAAAGACCCATAACTGCTTTTCTTTGAAAAGCGAAAAAATAAAATAGTATAATAAATAGATATTACTTATAAACAAACTATATAGTTATTTTAAAATATGAATAACATTAATATTATAAAAATCAAAATTATTTTTTTGCGAAGCAAAAATGATTATAGAAATAAATATAGGACATGTAATAATTATAAACATCATCGATATCGTTAAAAGAAATATATTCAACAAATTCTCTTTGGACAGAAGAATGAAATGATTCAATAAAAGCTTTTCTTGATTTTTAATCAAGAAAAAAATATTAAGAATTAAATTAAAATAAAAAATCCAAAAACCTGCGGAGCATGTTAGGATCATCAATCGATAACAAATCAACGAGTAGTTTTTTAATATACTCATCATAAACCTTTTCACCTTTAGCATTTAAAGAATAACCTTTAAAAAATTTATTTTTTCTATTATAACGATTAACAGTAAAAAACAATTTTGATTTAAAATAAAAAGTGCTACGTTTAATCTTATAACGATTAAGCATTTGGTTTAAATAAACACCATAACTTTTTTAGTTTGAAAACAAACTAAAAAATTATAAAGTTATATTTATTAAAATAGAAAATCAAAACATCATGATGCAAAGCATCATGTAATAAGCAGTAAATCTCCAACAAAAGTTACTTTTTCCATTGATGTTTTTTTTTCAAAAAATTAATTTCATCCTCTTGCATTTTAATAAGAAGTTCTTTTTCAAGAAGAAGACAATCATAACGATTGTTCATAATATTTAAGTTTTTTCTCTAAAGCAACAGAATCATTAGTATTATCTGAACTAGACTTAATAATACCAAAGCATTTTGCTTCGCAAAAATAAGTAGAAAAAAATTAATATATATAATAATATATATAAAAATTTATAAAATAAAAAATCATTCAGCTTGCGCAGCATGATTTAGAAATATCAGAAATCATAGAACTAGGACGACCTTTTTTAGAATGAAACACATTATCGTCATAATTAGAATCTTTATATTTTTTAACCCATCTTTTATCGAAGATAAAAAAGATTTTATATAATTAAAATTTTTACCTATTTCTATTTTGCGAAGCAAAATATGTTAGAGTTAAAGAATCATCGGAAAGATATTCTTTAACTGCTTACAGCAGTTAATAGGATCAATTAAATTTTATAATAAAGAAACATATATTCTTTTCAGCTTTGCTGAAAAAGACAACTTAAATTCTGGTTCATAATTAGTTCGTTTTCTCATTAAAAAACACCACTTTCTTTTTTCAATCTTATGATATCCCTTTCTTATTTTTTGTCCAAATCTTGTAAGGGGTGAATGCGGGAGAGACAATAGAAATATTTTCAGATATAGATACAAAAGTAGAAATGTTAATAAAGGATATTGAGGAGGTTTCAGCTGCTTCAGAGGAAATGAGCTCTAGTATAAGCTAAATGAAACTAAGTATAAGTAATATTTTAAAAGAAAATATAAATTAAATATGATATTTTCGATAAAATAATATATATTAAAGATAAAATTAAGAGAATAAAAATAACTTATATATAGATTGTCTAAAAAGTCTAAAATGAAATGAAGGCTCGAAGATTGCCCTTAAAATTATGAATGAAAGCCGTCAAAAAAACAGGATGTTTTTTTGAGTGAAGCTTTTTCATGGATGAAAAATCTGAACGACGGCTGAGAATGAATAATTTTAAGGATAAGCAATCGAGCTGCCTGAGAGAATTTGACTTTTTAGACATCGTATTATATATAGATCAGATGAAAGTTAGTAGGTTGATATGAGATTTTATTCTATGTGAAATTTAGTTTTGATAAATGAAACAAATTTTTCAGCCAAAATGGGGTCAAACTGAGACCCCTTATTTTTTTTGATTTCAATTATAGCTTCCTCTATACTTAAAGCAAGTTTGTAAGAACGTTTTGTTGTCATAGCATCGAAACTATCGCTTAACATAATTATTCTAGATAGAAAAGGTATATTTTTTTCTCTCAAACCAATGTGTAATATAACGTTTATCTTTTTTAGCCATTAAACCACCAGAGTTAAATTTAGATTTTAAAATTGGAACTTATTTTATATAACTTTTCAGCTAAAGAACTAAGGTCCTGGCTTGTTTTAGTAATTTCTTCTGAACCAATTCGTTCTTGTTCTATTGCTTGTGTGATAGTTTCAATTTTCTCAGATATATTTAGTATATTTTTAGTTACGTTATCAGCAGCTCTAGCCATTTCTTCTGTAGCAGAAGATTGTTCTTCAACAGAAGATGCAATGGTTTCAGTAAATTGTTTAATAGTTTCGATTTTTTCGAAAATGTCATTAAATTTTTTGTTTGCAACTTCAACCGATTGATACATTAAACTTACAACTCTTTTTGCATCGTTTGTTGCAATATTAGCTTCATTTGAGTTTTCTTGTATATCTGATAAAATTTCACTAATTTTATCAGTAGCTTTTCTACTTTCTTCTGCTAATTTTCTAATTTCATCAGCAACAACAGCAAAACCCTTACCAGCTTCTCCTGCACGAGCAGCTTCTATAGCAGCATTTAATGCTAATAAATTTGTTTGTTCTGTAATGTTACTAATAGTATCGACAATTTCACCGATATTGGCAGCTTTTTGAGATAAATTTGCAATAACATTAGAAACATTGGAAGTTTTTTCTTCAACATTTTTCATATTATCAATTATATCATTCATACTCTTTTGCCCTGATGCAGCATTTTCACTAGATTCTATAGTAATATTTAATAAATTTTGAGTTGAAGAGGAGATATTATGAGAATTTGATGCTATTTCTTCTATTCCAGATGAAAGTTCTTCAACATCTGAAGAAAGAACATTAGTATTTTCATTTATAACTTCGGTTTGAGATGAAATTTCTTCGATATTCGCATTATTTTCTTCTGAAATAGCAGCTAAATTTGTTGAAGTGTTATTTAATACCTCGGAAATATCAACTATATCTTTTACTGTTGAATTTAATTTTTCAGTCATTTTATTTAATTCTGTAGAAATAATAGCAAATTCATCATTTCCGGAGGTCTTTGTTTTTACAGTTAAATCACCGTTAGAAATTTTTTCGAAAGCTTGTGTTATTAGTTTAAGTGGTGTTATAAGTTTTTTTGTGAATATTATACTAGCAATTATTGTAATAATCGCTATAAGTAGTGAGGCGATAGACACAAAAATGACAGCTTTTTTCGAATCTTCAGTAACTTCACTATAATCAATCTCACCAATTAATGCCCAATCAATATTATTATATTTAAATGGCATAAAAACACTTAAAACTTTTATGTTTCTATAATCTTTTATGATTGCCCAACCAGATTCATCATTAAGAGCCTTTTTTGCTGAGATGGTATCAACTTTTCTTCTTAATATTGTATTTTTTTCGAACCTTGAATTGCTTCTCATAAGCAAATCATTCCCTACAAGATATGTTTCGCCAGTTTTTCCAAGACCAGTTTTTTCTTGTAAAATAGAATCAATTTTGTCTATTGGTAGTTGGATAACAAAATACCCTATGATTTTTCCATTATCGTATAAAGCTTTACCAACAAAAGAGGCAGGAGTACCATTTGAAGGTGCATAAGGTTTATAATCAACATATTGAACAGAGTTATTATTTTTTTCCTTTAAAATATTTATTAAACTTGTGAGATTTGAATCTTTCAAATTATCGCTAAAAACATTATCTGCAAAATCCCGTTCCTTATAGTAAGTATAGACAATATCACCATCTGTTGAAATCAAAAAAATATCATAAAAATTCTCTATATCTATAAAACGTTTTATTATTGGATGTAGAGTTTTATGCAAATCATCGTAGCTTTTTAATTTAGCCTTTAAATTTGTATCTGATAATTCTACAAGTTTAAATTTTTCTCCTGTTGGATATGGATTTAAATCAATATAAGCAGATTGTAAAATCTTTTTCGAATCACCATAATCATGTTCTAATTCATGAAAGACAATTTCTAATTTTTTTAAATCGGATATTATAATTTTCCTATTAGCATTTAAGTTTAAAAAATTTTCGATGGATTTAAAATATTGATGTAAAGCAATATTAGTTTTATTAATTACAGCTAATAATTTTTCAGAATCGGAATTAAGCAAAGCTTTATTAAATACCATTACAGATATAGAAGTTAATAAAAAAATTGTTAAAATAACTATAGATAAAATTAATGTGAGAAATTTGCCAGTTAATTTCATAAAAAATCCCCCTTATAATTATTTTTTTCACATAAAAGCGATTTAAAAACTACTTAGTAATTATATCATAAATAAAAAGTTGAGTCAACAAATGGAAGAATGAAAACAAGATGTAGTATAGAGTATTTACGGCATAACGAATAATAATTTTATTAAAATTAGATCAATAAAATATAATTAAATAAAAATATTCATATAAAAGATGAGAGAAATTGTTTTTATAATACCCAATAAAAATAAAAAAGTCCAACCTTAGGTTGGACTTTTTTAAGATATTACAATTAATTCTTGATCGCCATCAATACTGTCACCTTTTTTTACAAGGATCTTTTCAACGACACCATCAAAATCACTTAATATTTCATTTTCCATTTTCATTGCTTCTATTACTAATAATTTTTGTCCTTTTTCAACTCTGTTTCCTTCTGCGACATTAATATCAACAACAACGCCAGGTAAAGGAGCTTTTATTACTTTTTGACCTGCTGCTTGAGTAGGAGCAGGTTTTGGTTTTGAAGTTGGTTTTGGTGCAGGAATAGCGACAGGTCTCTGTATTGTTTCTGTTTTTTTGACAGGTGTTGGATTAGCTTGAACAGTAGTTTCAGTTGAAGTGTTAAGCTCTTCAACTTCAACTTCATAAGATTTCCCATTTACTTTAACATTGAATTTTCTAATCATTTTCTCCCTCCTAATCTCTTTGCTCTCCAAATAGTGGTGGATGGCAACATTCCCCACATACTTAGTTTTTTATTTTTATTAATAGGAGCAGGTTTTATATTTTTTATTTTAAACTGCTTCCCATTCATATATACACTAACAGCTCCCATAATAGCTGAAATAACCTCTTCGTTTTCATTAGTTTCCTCAATTCCATTAATTACTTTAAAGTTATTAATAGGCTTTGGGTTAGAATGAGGTATATTAATTTCTCTTTTTACTTTTTTCTCATTTGATGGAGAAATAAATTTAAAAAGTATAAAAAATATACTTAAAATAGATAAAACAGCGAAAACAATAACAATTCCTACAAATGTAATAGATAATACATTACTCATAATCACACCACCAATTATAATGGAATATTTCCGTGTTTTTTAGTTGGCCTTGGTTCTGCCTTAGATTCAGCGATAAACAAAGATTGTATTAATATTTTTCTTGTATCTTTAGGGTCAATAACATCTTCAATATAACCTCTACCTGCAGCAACATATGGATTAGCAAATTCTTTTTTATATTCCTCAATTTTTTCCATTCTTGTTTTTTCTTGATTTTCAGAATTTTTAATTTCTTTTCTGAAAATAATATTAGCAGCACCTTCTGACCCCATAACAGCAATTTCTGCAGTAGGCCATGCAAATACAAAATCTGATCCTATATGTTGTGAAGACATTGCAATGTAAGCTCCGCCATAAGCCTTTCTTAAAATTATAGTTAATTTTGGTACAGTAGCTTCACTGTAAGAATATAATAATTTAGCCCCATGTCTAATAATTCCACCATGTTCTTGATTTACACCTGGCAAGAATCCGGGAGTATCAACAAATGTTATAATAGGAATATTAAAAGCATCACAAAATCTAATAAATCTTGCAGCTTTATCTGATGAGTTAATGTCTAATGCACCAGCTAAGTATTTTGGTTGATTTGCAATTATTCCAACACTTTTTCCGCCAAGTCTTCCAAATCCAACAACGATATTTTGAGCATAATATTTATGTACTTCAAAAAAAGAATCTTTGTCTAAAACTAAATTTAAAATTTCTCTAATGTCATAGCTCTTTTTAGGATTAGGAGATACTATATTATATATTTCATCAGATAAATCAAAATTATTATCAAAATCAATATCTTCAGGTGTTTCTAAATTATTGGAAGGTATGTATGAAAGTATTTTTTTTGCAATATTCATAGCATCTTCATCTGAGTTTGCAACAAAATGAGCAACACCACTTTTGGAATTATGTGCCATTGCACCACCAAGTTGATTTTTGTCCACATCTTCACCGGTAACTGCTTTAATTACCTGTGGGCCAGTTATGAACATCTGTGATGTTTGATCGACCATAATTATGAAGTCAGTAATGGCTGGTGAATATACAGCACCTCCTGCACAAGGACCAGCAATTATTGTGATTTGTGGAATAACTCCAGATGCAATAGTGTTCCTGTAAAATATTCCACCATAACCATATAATGAGTCAACACCTTCCTGTATTCTTGCACCACCAGAATCATTAATTCCAATTAATGGGATACCATATTTCATAGCCATATCCTGAATCTTCATAATTTTTTTTGCATGCATTTCACCTAATGATCCACCCTGAACTGTAAAATCTTGAGAATATACAGCGACTTTTTTTCCATTGATAGTTCCTATGCCAGTAATAACTCCATCATATGGGAATACTTTTTTATCAAGACCAAAGTTGGTACTTCTATGTTTTACAAATAGATCAGTTTCAACAAATGAACCTTCATCCAATAGCAACTCAATTCTTTCTCTGGCGCTTAATTTTCCAAGTTTGTGTTGTTTTTCAATTTTTTCTGCTCCTCCACCTTCAACGAGCTTTTCTTTTCTTTTTAAAAATTCTTCGTAAATCTCTTGAAATTTTTCGTCCATTATTACACTCCTTTCAACTATTATTTATGTTCAACTAATTCAACAAGTACGCCGTTAGTTGTTTTTGGATGTAAAAACACAACTTTTGTATTATGTGCTCCATCTTTAGGTTCGTCACTTAAAGGTTTAAGCCCAAATTCCTTTGCTTTTGTTATCATTTCTGATACGTTTTTTACAGTATAAGCAATATGATGCATACCTTCACCTTTTTTTGCTAAAAAACCTGAAATTTCAGAATTTTCATGTAAAGGTTCGAGTAATTCTATTCTCGTATCTCCAACTTTTATAAATGCAACTTTTAAGCCTCTATCTTCAAGTATTTCTTCTCCAGTTATTTCTAATTCCAACAAATTTTTATATAAATTTAAGGCATTTTCAATTGATTTTACAACAATTCCAATATGGTCAATTTTTTTCATTGTTATTCACCTCGCATATGTATTTCATGATTTTTGCTTTTAAATCAGGCATATTATTAAAATCAAAATTTGATGATTCAATTATACTATCAATATTTCTTATAATCGAACTTCTCACTCTTCTTTTCATTCTTCTTTGCATTCTAAAATCATATTCTCCATTATTTTTTATTTCATTAAAATGGTTATCAATCCAATTAATTGTCTCTTTTATGCCATCATTTCTTATGGCGCTTATTGGAAGTATTACTTTTGATTTAGTTTCACTTTCTAAAGATAATGTATTTTTTAGTTGGAGAATGAATTTATCAGCTTCTGGTAAATCTATTTTATTTACAACATAAGCATCTGCTATTTCCATTATACCAGCTTTGAACATTTGTATTTCATCGCCAGTATTTGGAGATAAAATTAACAATATAGTATCGGCAACAAAAATTACTTCAATTTCTGATTGACCGGCACCAACTGTTTCGATAATGATTTTGTCAAAACCAAAAGATTTCATTACATCTACAATATCATATATTGAATCACACAATCCTCCAACACTTCCTCTTGATGCGACACTTCTTATATATATATTACTTTTTCCGGATAAGTTTCTCATTCTAATTCTATCCCCAAGAAAAGCGCCACCAGAAAAAGGACTTGAAGGATCTACAGCTAAAATGCCAATTTTAAGATTTTTTTTACTCCACTCATTTACCATTTTTGATAATGTTGTACTTTTTCCAGCACCAGGGCTTCCAGTAATGCCGATTATTTGAGTTTCTTTTTTTGGTTTCGGGAGCTGTTCTATTATATCCCAAGCATAATTAATATTGTTTTCAACTAATGATATTATTTGAGCTAGAGCATATTTTTCGCCATTTTTAAATTTTTCTATAATATGATCAAGCTTCTTTTGAAATTGCAATTTCTTTCACCTTGCTAATTATTTTTTCTAAAGGAGTTCCAGGTCCGAAAACTTCTTTTATTCCCATTTTTTTCAATTTTGGAATATCTTCTTCTGGGATAATACCACCTAGGAAGACAGGGATATCAGCCTCTTTGTCTTTTAATAATATTAATATTTTTTCACATAATTTCATATGAGCACCAGATAATATAGATAAACCAATGATATTAACATCTTCTTCTAAAGCTGTATTTACGATATCTTCTGGAGTTTGCCTTATTCCTGTATATATAACTTCCATTCCAGCATCTCTTAAAGCTCTTGCTACAACTTTTGCTCCTCTATCGTGACCATCTAAACCGGGTTTTCCAACCAATACCCTGATTTTTTCCATTATTAGTCCTCCTTATTGATAGATTTAAATATATATAATTATAATATCACAGCTTCATGGTATTCGCCGAAGACATCCCTTAAAACATCAGTTATTTCACCTAAAGTAGCATATGATTTTACAGCGTCTAAAATGTATGGCATAACATTTTCTTTATTTTCAGCAGCATTTTTTAATTTTAAAAGATTTTTCTTTACCAAATCATTATTTCTGTCTTTTCTTAATTTTCTTAATTTTTCTTTTTGTCTTTCTTCGACTTCAGGGTCAACTTTTAATATTGAACCACTTTTTTGCTCTTCTTCAACAGTAAATTTATTTAATCCTACAATAATTTGTTCGTTGTTTTCTATAGCTAATTGAGATTCATATGCTGAATTTAATATTTCTTTTTGTATATATCCATCTTCGATAGCTTTTACCATACCGCCCATTTTTTCAATTTTTTCAATATATTTTAAGGATTTTTCTTCAATATCTTTTGTTAAGGCTTCTATTACATAAGAGCCTGCGAAAGGATCTATAGTTTCTGTAACTCCTGATTCATATGCAATAATTTGTTGTGTTCGCAATGCAATAGTAGCAGATAATTCTGTAGGTAAGCCCAATGCTTCATCATATGAATTGGTATGCAATGATTGTGTTCCGCCTAGAACAGCAGATAATGCTTGTAAAGTTACACGAATAATATTATTTAATGGTTGTTGAGCTGTTAGTGTAGAACCAGCAGTTTGGGTATGGAACTTTAATCTTAATGCGTTAGAATTTGTGACATTAAATTTATTTTTCATTAGCTTAGCCCACAATCTTCTTGCTGCCCTGAATTTAGCAATTTCTTCAATAAAATTGTTGTGAGCATTGAAAAAGAAAGAGAGGTTTTTACCAAATACATTTGGATCTAATCCAGCTTTTATGGCTGCTTCAACATATGCCAAGCCATCAGCGAGTGTAAAAGCGACCTCTTGAACAGCATTTGCACCAGCTTCTCTTATATGATAACCGCTTATACTAATTAAATTAAATTTAGGTAAATTTTTTGAACCATATTCAAAAATGTCAACAATTATTTTCATTGAAGGTTCTGGGGGGAAAACATAGGTTCCTCTTGCGATATATTCTTTTAAAATATCATTTTGTATTGTTCCTCTTAGTTTTTCCTGTGAAACACCTTGTTTTTCAGCTACCGCTATTAACATTGATAATAAAATTGAAGCAGTTGAGTTTATTGTCATGGAAACGCTAACTTTATCAAGTGGAATTCCATTAAATAGTATCTCCATATCTTTTAATGAATCAATAGCAACTCCAACCTTACCGACTTCGCCTTCTGACATAGAATGATCTGAATCATAACCTATTTGTGTTGGTAAGTCAAAAGCAACTGAAAGCCCAGTTTGACCTTGCTCTAATAAGTATTTATATCTTTTATTAGATTCTTCAGCTGTAGCAAATCCAGCATACTGCCTCATTGTCCAAAATCTTCCTCTGTACATTGTTGGTTGAACGCCTCTTGTGTATGGGTATTCTCCTGGGAAACCAATATCTTCTAAATAATTAATATTTTTAATATCTTCTGGTGTATAAAGTCTTTTTAATTCTTCATTATATGTAGTTTTAAATATTTTTTTTCTTTCGGGGAATTTTTCTAATGTTTTTTTTAATTTCTTTTCTTCCCACTCCTGTTTTTTTTCTGATATCTCATTTAAAATTTTATCATTAAACATAAGGCACCTCCATCTATTTATGGGAATTTATGGAAAAAATCACTATATTCAACTGATTATATTTTACAATATTTTTCCTTTTTTTGCTAATGAAAAAAACAGCAATAAATCTTAATTTCAACTGATAATTAAGGATTATCTTCAATATGGTAAGAATAATAAATTGGTATTAACAATAATTATATGATATTATATTATATAGATATTAATTGAAAATTACGGGAGGTTTTTATATGGCTTCTGAAAAGGAAATAGTATATCCCAAATTTATTGATGGTGACATTATTTTTTTTCTGGAACAGGGTGTTACACAAAAGCAACTTTTAGAAGAACTTTCTGAAAATCTGGATAAATTGAGTAACTTTTTTTCGGAAGGTGATGGGTTTTATGTCTTGGTAAAAACTCCAGAAATGTATTCTATTGTGTCTAAAATTGGGAAATTAGCAAAAGAAAAGCATTTGCAATTATCAGGTGTATATTTTGAAGATCTTCCAGAAATGAAAAAGAAAAAACGAGAATTTAGATTAAGTGGAACTAATATTTATAAAAAACATGTAAGATCTGGGCAGATTTTGGATAATCCAGGAGATATAATTATTTTTGGAAATGTAAATCAGGGAGCTGAAATCAGAGCAGGAGGTAGTGTAATAGTTTTTGGTAAGATAAAGGGAACTGTTAGAGTTGGAATGACTCAGCATAAAAATACATTTATCGTAGCTTCTGAAATGGAATCTCCTCTTGTTGAAATATGTGGTATAGTATTAAACAATTATGCTTGGCCATCAGGCCCTGTTTCTATACATTATGATAATGATCAAATAAATGTTGAGCCTATAGAATTATAATGGAGGTTATAAAATGAAAAGTGTTGATTTACTAAGAAGTTTGAGTGATGCTATAGGTGTTTCAATGTATGAAAATGAGGTTAAGGAAAAAATAAGAGAATTATCAAAACAAATATCTAAAGAAATAGAGATTTTTGATGTAGGTAAAGGATCTTTGGGAATAAAATATGGAAATGGAAAGAAAAAAATAGGGTTATTTGCTCATATAGATGAGATAGGTATAGTTATTTCTAAAATTGTTGATGAACAATTTGCTATGATTCATACAATAGGGGGAGTGGATCCAAGAACATTAATTGCAAAAAGAGTTAAATTTCTTACAAAAAACGGATATAAATTAGGTATAGTTGGGATGCTTGCTCCTCATTTACAAAAGCAAGAACATAGAAATTTTGCACCAGATTTTGATAATCTATATGTTGATTTTTCTATAGATGGTGGAACAAAGGGTATTGAAGTTGGCGATATTGGTGTTGTAGATGTAAAATCCGAAGAACTAAATGGAAAGGTTACAGGTAAAGCTATAGACGATAGAGCAGGTTGTGCAGTGTTGTTGAAAACACTTGAATTTCTAAATAAATTTAGATTGGAAGATAAAAGTATTTATTTTCTCTTTAATCAGGGTGAAGAAATAGGGTTAAAAGGTGCGAAAAGAACAAGTTATGAAATAGATCCTGAAGTTGGAATTGTTGTAGATGTAACTTTTGGAAGTGATACACCATCTCATTTTGAAAAAATTGAACTTGGAAAAGGGCCTGCAATTGCTTTAGGACCAACAATGAATAATGAAGAGACTGAAAAAATTATAGATATTGCGAAAAAATATAATATTAAATATCAGCTTGAACCATTACCAATAAGAAGTGGTACAGAAGCAGATATTGTACAGATTGTAAAAGAAGGAATTAAAACTATTGGAATTTCTATTCCAATTCTAAACATGCATTCCTCTGTAGAAGTTGTTGATCCTTCCGATATAGATGCTGCGGCAATGCTAATAGCTCAATTTATAGCTGATTATGGAGAAGAAGGTGAGAGAAATGAATAATCTTTTAAAATATTTATCAGATTTAACGGAATTACCAGGTATTTCTGGTAAAGAGGATAAAGTTAGAGAATATATATTAGAAAAAATTAAAGATAAAGTAGATGAGTATCACGTTGATGTGATGGGAAATTTAATAACAAAAGTAAAGGGTAAAGATTCATCAAAGAAGATTATGTTACTAGCTCATATGGATGAAGTTGGGTTTATGGTAACAAAGATAAATGATGATGGAACATTTCATATTTCACCTGTTGGAGGCGGAGATCCAAGGGTTGTATTTTCTCAAAGATTAATGGTAAATGGGCAATTGCTCTCTGTTGTTCAGATAAAACCTATACATTTATTAAGTGCAAATGAAAGAAAATCTAAACCTGATTATAATAATTTTAAAATATACACGGGATTAGATAAAAATGAAATTAAGAAAAAGGTAAAAATTGGTGATATGGTAACCTTTGATACAAAGTTTTATATGAATGAAAATAGAGCAATATCAAAGGCTTTTGATGATAGAGCAGGATGTTCATGGATGATGAATTTAATAGATACGATAGCTGAAGGAGAAAAACCAAAATATGATACATATTTTGCTTTTGTTGTTCAAGAAGAAGTTGGATTGAGAGGAAGCGGGGTTGCTGCTCATTACATAAATCCAGATGTTGCTCTTGTTTTAGAAGGCACCACAGCTGGTGATTATCCGTTATTGGATAAAGATAAATGGGCTACGCATTTAGGTGATGGACCAGCAACATTCTTTATGCATTCAGGTGTTGTGCTTTCTAAAGATATATTTGATAGAATTGTGGATACAGCAAAAGCAAATGATATTAAACTTCAATTCAAAATGAGAACTGCAGGTGGAACTGATGCGAGAAGGTTAGCTATAACGTTAGATGGTATTCCTTCAGGGATATTGGCGGTTCCATCGAGATATATTCATTCCCCTAACACGATTATTGATATAAATGATTATATAAATGGTTATAAATTATTAGAATTATTAGTTCTTGAAGGGAGGATATTAAAATAATGAAAGAGTTAATAAAGAAATTAACAGATGTGAAATCTCCAAGCGGTAGAGAAAAAGAAATAAGAGATATTATTATAGATGAAATAAAAGATTATGTGGATGAATATAAGGTTGATAGATTGGGCAATTTAATAGCTATAAAAAAAGGAGAAAACGAAAAAACTATTTTATTTGATGCACATATGGACGAAATAGGTTTAGTTGTTACACATATTACTGAAGATGGTTTTTTAAGGGTAGAACCTGTTGGTGGAGTTAATCCAAGGGTTTTAATTGGAGCAAAGGTGCATTTTAATGGTTATGTTGGTGTTGTTGGGTTTGAAGGAGAAACAATGGAAGAATATTCGAAAAATATGAATAATATTAATTTCGATATATTATTTGTAGATATTGGAGCATCTTCTAAAACAGAAGCCGAAGAAAAAGCGCCGATTGGAACATTTGGAACATACTACTCAGAATTTAATGATTTGGGAGATAAAGTAATAGCAAAAGCGCTTGATGATAGAATTGGCTGTGTTGTTATGATTGAAGCTTTGAAAAAGATGAAAAAACCAAAGAATAATATCATTTTTGCATTCACAGTTCAAGAAGAGGTTGGTTTAATAGGAGCTTCTGTAGCAGCATATAATTATGATATAGATATGGCCATAGCACTTGACGTTACAGCAGCAGCAGATACACCTAAAGCATTTAAAAGAATGTCTATGAAATTAAATGAAGGTCCATGTATAAAAATCAAAGATGGATATACAGTAAGTGATAAATTTGTTGTTGATATATTAAAGGAAGTTGCACATGAGAATAATATAAAATATCAAATGGAAGTATTGCTATTTGGCGGGACAAATGCTGGAGGATATCAAACAACAAAAGCGGGTATTCCTTCAGGTACAATATCTATTCCAACAAGATATATTCACACACCACATGAAATGATTTCAATGTTTGATGTTGAAGAAACAGTTAAATTTATAGTATCTTTAGCTAATAAATAATATGGTGATTGAATGTTAAATCAAAATATTTTCAGAGATTTTTTTGTTTTTAGTTTAATAATATTTATATCATTATATTTTCTTTTGTTTTTTGTAAATACGAAATATATAGAAAGAACGGTTGAAGAAATAGTAAACCGTTCTTCTATTTCAGTTGTAAATATTATAAATGAGTATAGTTATAAATATATAAATTTTTCTCAGGATTTTAGTAATGATATTAGAGTTAGTTCATATGTGAAATCATTGATTTATTTTTCCTCTAATTATGATGATTCAAAATCTTCTATATTTGATAGTGTTTATAGTAGATTAGATGATTATATAAAAGAAAAAAAAAATATTTTGACATTTAATGGGAAAATAATTATTAGTGATTTCAACAAAAATATTATTTATCCTCAGAAAGTAAGTTTATTGAATTATACAATATTTGAAATGAATTTAATAGAGTTAGAAAACAGCACTGAATTAATTCAATATTCCCCCGTTTTTTCGCTAAATGGTAAAACTTATTTTTACATATCAACATATCTTTTTGATTTAAATCAGATTCCTATTGCATATATTTCTTTTGAAATAAATATAGATTTTAGTCATTTAAATAAGTTTTCTATGGAAGGATTAAAATTTCACATAATTGATAATAATACAAAGCTCATTTGGCCAGAAACATCATTACCGTATTTTATATATTCAAAAATGTTTTTATCTAAAGAAGAAAATAAAGAATTTATGTTTAATGGGAATTTATATTATATAAGAAAAACAAATTTTGGAAATAGTATTTATATTCTTACAATTTTTACAAATAAAGAATTATATATATATTCTTTTTACTATTTTATTTTGCTTAGTTTCTTTTTTTCAACAATATTAATTTTCTGGATGAAAAGATATTTTCGATATGAAATTCATACAACAAAAAGATTGTTTGAAATTTCAAGTAATCTTGGGATAGATGATTTTAATTTAATTAATAGAAATATTAAAAACATGAAACATATAATGAAAAGTCTTTTTCAAGATATTGAAACATTTGAAGAATTGGAAAATAATATTATTAATGCAATTCGAATTTATGATGATATTATATATATTTCTTTTTATAAGAAGAAAAATAATGAGATAGATTATATCGAATATGAAATATATAGTTCGGAAAATTATCAAATTTCAAATAATACAATAGACATATTAAAAAATACAAAGAATATGTATTTATATCCATTTAGAGAAAGAATATTTGATTTAGATGGTTTTTTTGTAATAAAAGAAAAAAAATTTGGAGAATTAGAAAGTAATATTATATTTGATGGTATTGTATATATGCTAAAGGATTTATATATAAAAATAAATAAAATATACAATAAAGATGAGATGGAAAAGAAATTTTTCGAAAGAAATTTTAAAACACTTTTAATAGTTAAATTTCAAGAAAAGGTTATAAATTTAAATACAATAGATATGTTTAAGAGTTATATATTTAAATATAAAAATAATCTAATTTTTCTAAATACTTTCGATTCCAAATTTAATAATGAAATAATAGATTATATTAATATAATTGGTGAATTTGAAAGAATTAATGCAAAATTTATAAGTTTTAAGATCCCAAAATATGAAACTAGAAAGAAAAAACTATTTAGAGAAATAGAAAAGATTTTAGATGCATCATGGGATAATGTTGAAAATTCTTATTAATAAAAACCCCATCTTTGTAAATTACAAAGATGGGGTTTATTATATTTATTTCTTTATAGAATAAAATGCTTTTAAGCCTCTATATTCAGCAACTTCTCCTAATTCTTCTTCTATTCTTAATAATTGATTATATTTTGCTATTCTTTCACTTCTTGATAATGATCCTGTTTTTATAAACCCAGCATTCATAGCAACAGCTAAGTCAGCAATAAATGTGTCTTCGCTTTCGCCTGATCTGTGTGAAACAACGTTTGTCATATTTGATTTCATTGCTAATTCCATTGTGTCTAATGTTTCAGTTACGGAGCCTATTTGATTTAATTTGATTAATATAGAGTTAGAAGCTTTTAAGTCAATACCTTTTTGTAATCTTTTTACATTGGTTACGTATAAGTCATCACCAACAATTTGGACTTTTTTACCAGCTTTTGCTGTAAATTTTGAATATGCTTCCCAATCTTCTTGATCAAATGGATCTTCAATTGAAACGATAGGATATTTATCTATTAACATTTCATAATATTCCATAGCTTCTTCAGCAGTTAAAGCTTTACCATCAATGTTATAAACTTTCTTTTCTTCATCATAATATTCAGAAGCAGCACAGTCTAAAGCGATAAATACATGTTCTCCAGCTTTGTAGCCTGCGTTTTCAATGGCTTTAATTATAAATTGAATGGCTTCTTCATTTGAGTTTAAATTTGGAGCGAATCCGCCTTCATCACCTACAGCAGTAACGTGTCCATCTTTTTTCAATAATGATTTTAATGAATGGAATACTTCAGCACCAGCTCTTAATGCATCTGAGAATTTATCAAAACCAGCTGGGACAATCATGAATTCTTGAATATCGAGGTTATTATCAGCATGTTCTCCACCATTGATAATATTCATTAAAGGAACTGGTAAAACTTTTGCATTTGGACCACCTAAGTATTTGTATAAAGGAATACCCAATGAATCAGCACCAGCTCTTGCAACAGCCATTGAAACAGCCAATATAGCATTTGCACCTAATTTTGATTTGTTTTCTGTGCCATCTAATTCTAACATTACTTTGTCTATTAATGGTTGATCAAAAACGTTGAATCCCACTAATTCTTTAGCAATAATTTCATTTATATTTTTTACAGCAGTTAATACGCCTTTACCTTTGAATCTTGATTTGTCACCATCTCTTAATTCTAAAGCTTCAAATTTACCTGTTGAAGCACCAGATGGAACAATAGCTTTTCCCATAGCACCACTTGCTAATTCTACAACAGCTTCGACTGTTGGATTTCCTCTTGAATCTAAAACTTCTCTTGCATTTACAGCAACTATTTCATCATACCACATGTTTCAGCACCTCCTTAAGGTTTAACAAAAGTTCCGATGTTTGAATTTAATAAAGCATTCAACAAATTATTCTTTTTAAAGAAATTTAAAACAATTATAGGCATTTTATATCTTTTACATATAGAAAAAGCTTCAGTATCCATTATTTTTAAACCTAAGTTTATAGCATCATCATATGTTATTTTATCATATTTTTTAGCATTTTCAAATTTTTTGGGGTCTTTATCATAAATACCATCTACTTTAGTAGCTTTTATTAAAATATCAGCTTTCATTTCAACAGCTCTTAGAGCAGCGGCTGTATCTGTTGTAAAAAAAGGATTAGAAGTGCCACCAGCAAATATTACAACATAGCCTGCGTTGAAGTATAATTCTATATCATCATAATGTATTCTTCTAACAGAAGGTAGATCTACTATTTGGGAAACAACAACGGTTTTTATACCTTTTCTTTCAAAATAGTCTTTTAAATAAAGGGCGTTAATTACAGTACCGAGCATACCAATATGGTCGCCAATGGTGTTTGTAACGTCTTCTAATTCTCTACCTCTAAATAAATTACCAGCACCTATGACCATACCAAGTTTAATTCCATGTTTAACAATATCTTTAATTTCGTTCGATAAATAATCAATAGCTTTTTCATCAAATCCCTTTTTATCTTCACCAGATAAGACCTCACCGCTGAGTTTTAATAAAATTCTATTATACATTTTTACCCCCCTTTTCCTTAAAAAAAAGGGTGGACAATAACCACCCTATACATTATTCACCAATTTCAAATCTTACAAATCTTGAAACTTGAATATTTTCTCCTATTTTAGCAATAGCTGCAGTAATAAGATCTTTAATTTTTTGTCCTTTTTCTTCAGCAAATACAAATTCTTGTTCCAATAAACAATTATCTTCGAAAAATTTGTTTAATTTGTTTTCTACGATTTTTTCAATAATATGTTCAGGTTTTCCAGATTCTTTCATTTCTTCTATATAAATTTCCTTTTCTTTTGCAATAACGTCTTCAGGAACATCTTCTTTCTTTAACCATTTTGGTCTCATTGAAGCAATTTGTAATGAAATTTGTTTTGCTAATTCGTGAAATTCTTCTGTTCTTGCAACGAAGTCTGTTTCACAGTTTAATTCTAATAAAACACCAATTTTTTCATTGTGGTGAATATAAGAATAGATAATACCTTCACCAGTGCTTCTGTTTGCTTTTTTAGCAGCTTTTGCAGCACCCTTTATTCTTAAAATTTCAACAGCTTTATCAAAGTCTCCTTCAGCTTCAACTAAAGCATTCTTACAATCCATCATTCCAGCGCCTGTGGCATCTCTTAATTTTTTAACATCAGCAGCAGTTATAGCCATTTCAATTCCCTCCTAGTATTTTCTTAAAATTCAGATGAATTTTAACATAATTATTTTTCTTTTTTTAAACATTGTTATTACTAATTTTTTTAATTATTGCTTTTTCAACATTTTTTGGAACCCATTGAGATATATTTCCGCCAAATTTAGCCACTTCTTTTACTATTGTAGATGAAATAAATGAAAATTCTGTATCAGTCATAAGAAAGAGGATTTCAACATTTTCATTTAAAGATCTATTTGCATTTGCAAGCTGCAGTTCATACTCGAAATCCGAAACAGCTCTTAATCCTCTAATAATAACATTAATATCTTTTTTTTTCGCGTAATCAACTAATAATCCTTCATAACTTTCAACATAGACATTTTTAAAATTTTTTAAAGACTCTTTTGTAATATTTATTCTTTCATCACGATTAAAAAAATATTTTTTATTTACATTATGCAAAACAACAACATATAGCTCGTCAAAAATTTTAGCAGCTCTTTTTATTATATTAAGGTGACCAAAAGTTATTGGATCAAAACTACCTGGATATATGGCTTTCGACATATTAAACCTCCAAATATTTTTCAATTTTTCCAGCACCTAATATTATTCCATCATTATCATAAACAACGGCGAATTGACCAGGAGTAACTGCAAATATAGGGTCTTTGAAAATTACCTGTACTTTGTTATTACCAATTTTTTTTATATAAGCATCTTTTTCTTCGTTTCTTTTTCTGATTCTGCATCTTGCATAAATTTCGTTGAAGTCGACTAAAAAGTTAAAATTAGTTGCAATTAAACCTTTAAAATAGACTTTTTCTGTTGGAGCAACAATAATTTGATTTTTTTCTGGAAGTATTTTATATACATGCATTTTTATGTTTGGATTTTTAAAATAGGTTATGCCCGTTCTTTGACCTATTGTATAATTTGTATATCCAGAGTGTTCTCCAATTATATTGCCATCGAGATCTAAAACAGCACCTTTTGAAATTTTAATATTATTATCTTTTAAAAATCTCCTATAGTCATTGTCAGGAATAAAGCATAATTCTTGACTATCAACTTTTTTAGCAATATTAAGATCTAAATTTTCTGCTATTTTTCTTATTTCATCTTTTGTATAAGAACCATTTGGGAAAATTAATTTTGGTAATACTTTTTTATCAATATAACCTAAAAAATAAGATTGATCTTTTGAAATATCTATGCCTTTTCTTAAAATATCTGTGTTGTATTTTTGAGAAAATTCTCTGATCACATAATGTCCTGATGCAATATAATCAGCATCATATTCTTTTAATAAATCAACAGATAAACCAAATTTAAAATATTTATTACAAAGCATACATGGATTTGGCGTATATCCACTTTTATATTCATTAATGAAATAATGTATAATTTTTTCTTTAAATTTTTCGTATATTTTAATAATCTTTAATTCAAAGCCTAGTTTATTAGCAATTCTCATAGCGTCATATGTATCAGAAGGGCTACAACAAATTTTTTTCTTTTCAGGTATTTTTGTAAAGATCTCATCAGGTATAGTTTTAAAATGTATGCCAATAATATTATATCCCATTTTTTGGGCTAAAAAAGCTGCAACAGAACTGTCAACTCCTCCACTCATCAATATTATTAATTTTTTCTTCAACAGTATTTCCTCCCATTAATTCTAATTTTTCTCCCAATTCGATTAAATCTGCGAGCGTTATTTTAGAAAGTTCTTGCATTAATATGGCATTAACTTTTTTCCAGATGTATCCTACCGCACAATCTGAACCTAAGGTTTCGCACTTTCCAGTTATAACGCATTCATAAGATTGAAATGGTTTATCAAGAATATATATTACCTCACTCAATTTTAACTTTTTTGGGTCTTTGCTTAATGCATAACCACCATACCTACCTCTAACAGAATCAACTACACCGTATTCTCTTAATTCGCTAAATATTTTTTCTAAAAAATCTTTAGGTATCTTTTGTTTTGTTGATAATTCATTTATCGAAACTCTTTCAATCCCATTTTTATGAAATAAAGCTAATTCATATAAAGCTCTTAATGCATAACTACTTTTAACTGTTAAACCCATAATTCTACCTCCTGTTTTTTTCTCCGACAATATACACACTTACATTTTGTGTTTTTTGAGCAAGTCTTACATCATTAATATATATATCTAATCTATTACCCACAATTTTTGACCCAATATCTTCGATTTCAAAAAAACCAAAATTAGGAGAATTTCTAAATTCTGGTATATATACAACTGTACCTAAAGGTATAAGTTCAGGGTCAGCAGCGACTGTAACCCAAGGTCTTGGGACATTTTGAGATTTAGTTAATCTAAATGCAGGATAATATATTATTTTATCATCCCATTCAGTATAAAATGTTGCTTTGAAATCACCAAGATATTTAAAAAATAATTTCATAGGATCTTTTGGCTCTCCATTTTTCCATATTTCAAAGTTAAATAAAGTATCTTTTTTTATTGTTCCTAATATTGTGTCTTTATCTACCCATTGACCATTTTTAATGTTTATAGATGTTAAATTTGAATAAATGCTTACTACACCATTCCCATGATCTATTTTCACATAAAAAGATTTATTAGGAGCCTTGCCAACATCAATAATTCTCCCAGGTAAAGCAGGTTTTACAGATTCGTTCTTTAATGGAAGTATTCCTAGACCTACCGAAACTCCAGTTGAAATTCTATCTCCGAACCTTATAACTATACGGTCGTAATCTGAAGGTGAAGTATAACTTAATGGCCAGGTTAAGAAATTTTCTATATTATTAACGGGTATAATTATTTTTTGTCCGATTCTTATGGTTCTTGGATCATCTATGTTATTTGCAACTTTTATTAAATCCACACCATTATACCCTAAACCGAAAGCTAAAGCTATCTGGCTTAGGGTATCTCCTGATTTAACGGTGTATATAATTTGATCTCCTGAACCAAAAAGTTCTTTTATTTCTGCATTTGAGAAAGAAATCAAAGCATTGGTTAATTCTCGTTCTAATTCTTCTAATTTAGTTTTATATTTTTCATCAAAGGTGCTTAAAGGTCTTGAAGATAATAATTCAAATGAATTTTGCAAATTCCCTATAGTTTTGTCTAAAATTTTAAATTTTTCTTCAAGTTCTTTTATTTTAAGTAATTCGTCGCTTTTAGTTTTATAAAAAAGTTTAGCAACTTCTCTTTGTGTTTCTGTTTCAACTGATTCATATACATATTTTTTTAAGTTTTTTTCGTTTATTAATCCAATAGTTTGTTTTTTAAATGTAGAATAGTCATTTTTTAATGAATCCAGATCATTTTCCAGAGTTTCAAAATTAATTTGCCAAATTTTATCTAAAGAGTTGATAGTTTTTAATAAATCATCTATATTTGTTTTAACAGATTTGTCAATAGAATTTTTTATTTCAGTTGAGCTAAGAGTTATTTTATACAAATTATCCCTTAAATCAATTAAATCCTTATATAATTTATTGTTATCAGTTTTTAAGGTATTCAGTTGGATGTCTAAATTTTTTATTTTATTATTGATAGAATCGAAATTATCATTATTATATTCTTTGAAATTTAAAAAATCATTATATTTAGAGTTCAAAGAATCTTGTACATTAGTTAAGCTGGATTCTAAAGAGAATAATTTATTATTTATGGAATTCAATGAAGTATTGATTTTTTTGTTTATTGTGTTGAATTTCAAATCCACATAATTTTTATTGTTTTCAAAAATGGTTGAATCTTTTGTAATAAAATTTTCTGTTAATGAAATTAAGTCAGCCTTTTTGATTGTATCATTATTTAATATATGCAAATTACTTTCTATGTTTTTTATTCTATTCTCTAATGCGGTTAAAAATTGAGTATAAAATTCATCATCTTTTCTCTTTTTTAACATTGTGATTTCTTTTTTTATATTATTCAATGAGTTATTAATAATGTTTAATTCATTATTATAGTTTTGTAAAATCTCTTGAGTTTTTGTATTAGAAGATGCAAGTGTATAAGAAACTTTATTTAATTCAGTTTTTAATAACTCGAGGCTAGAAGAAATATCTTCTATTTTTTTATTAACTTGATTAATACTGGCATTAATATTTTCAAAAGACTTTTCATGATTACTTAAAGTTAATTTTAGCGATGCAAGTTCACTTTCAATATTATCTAATCTTTCATTTTCCTTTGTGTCTTGTACAGGAAGTAAAGAACATGAACTAAGAAAAATAATAATTATTGTTAATAAAAAAAAGTATCTTTTCATCATAAATCACCTTTCAAAAATTCAGCTTTTTTTACATAAGGATTTTTTGAATTTCTATATCTACCAATTAATTTATTAAAAAATTCTTTTGCTTCTTTTCTCTTTCCAATTCTCAAACTTGTATAACCTTTGAAAAAATAATATAAAATCAATTCTTCATCAGAGTTTAGATTCTTAAAATTTTCTTCTAAAATAGTCACAGCAGATAATAACAATTTTAATTCCTCCATTATTTTATCTTCATCTCTAAAAATCCATGCAAGACGAATTAAACTTTTCGCAACATTTCCTGGTTTATTTAAAATTCTATAAATAATTCCGGCTAAAGCATACTGTTTTTTTAAAAAGTCGATATCTTTATTTTTTGTATTATCGATTTTCCCTAATTTATCTCGAGCTCTCTTTAAATAATTTTTTAAATCCTTTTTTGTATCTTTAGAAACTTTTCTTAAAACATCAGTATCTTCTGAAAAATAAGTAAAAGCACATTTTGGGCAAGTTAAAATCGAGAAATAAAGAGGATTTGGACCTTTGAAAATAGGTTTTAAATCATCTTCGTATTTTTCAATTCTAATACTATCGTATTTTATTTTTGTATAATTAAAAGCTCGACCGCACAAAGGACATGTTGTAGAATCTTCCCAAAAATCTCCCATATTTTGCACCTCTTATTTAAATCTTAGTATTACTAAAAATATTTTACCATTTCAATGCGAAAATTCCAAATGGTATTTATTAAAATTAATATAAGAAAAATAATTATGCTTAAAGAACATTAAATTTTGAAATAATAAAATTTAATGATAAAATATAAAAAAACCTAATATAATAGGATCTTCAAAAATAGAGGAAAAAGAAAGTAACGGCAAAGCAAAAAAGATTACACAAAGGTAAACAGGGAAAAATTAGCAAAATTAGAGATAGGGGAAACAAAGAAGTAGAAAAAAGGGACGAAATCAAACTGAAAAGTAGTATGAAAAGCATAAACCAAAAGAACGAATCAAAAAGATTCGCTAATTTGAAAGATTGAAATTTCAAAAAAATAATAAATAATAAAAATAGTTAATAGTAAGTATGTATATTATCTCCGAACAAAATTAGAACGAGTTGATTTAATAGAAGTAAGTAAATCATCTCTACCCATATCATGAGCTAAAAAAGCAGAAGCAATAAAAAATAGATTA
>NZ_FQUI01000032.1 GCF_900129175.1 Marinitoga hydrogenitolerans DSM 16785 | reverse complement strand
ATAAATACGGTTAAATAAGGAAGAAATGGGAATGCCGAGGTGGCGGAATTGGCAGACGCTGCGGACTTAAAATCCGTTGGGTGGAGACACTCGTGTGGGTTCAAGTCCCACCCTCGGCACCATTTTATTTTTACTCTGTACTACAAACATATGCGGTGCGGGGTGGAGCAGTCTGGTAGCTCGTCGGGCTCATAACCCGAAGGTCGTAGGTTCAAATCCTGCCCCCGCTACCATTTTTTTTATGGCGGCGTAGCTCAGTTGGCTAGAGCATGCGGTTCATACCCGCAGTGTCAAGAGTTCGAGTCTCTTCGCCGCCACCAAAAAAGCAGCCATTTGGCTGCTTTTTTTATTTATAATATGCTTTCCCATTTGTCCTCTTCAGAAATATGAATAAAATCTATTCCCACTTTTAAAGAAGCTCTATCAAAATCAGTGTCACCTATCATTATACAATCTGCAGGTTTTATCTTTAATTTTTTCAAAATATCCAAAAAATAATTTGGATTAGGCTTACAAAAATAAGAATTTTCCATAGTAGATATATAAATAAAATCATTTAAATCTAAATTTATGAAGTTTATTCTGTGATTAATAGCAATTTCTGGAAAAACAGGATTCGAAGCAAAAATGAAATTATGATTGGACTTTTTAATTTTATTTATTAATTTTTTATTTGGAATAATAATATTCTTTAAATTAGGAAACTCTTTTTCATAAAAATCAAAAAAGGTATTATACCAATACTCTTGGCTTTTTCCCGTTTTTTTGGCCAGTAAATTCATATAAAAATCTAAATTGTTTTCCTTTCTATCATTCTTTTTTATTAATTCTTTAGTACATTCTAAAATAATATCAATTATTTTTTTATCTTTAATGTTAGTATAATTTAAAAAACTATAAAAATAATATTTTTGAAAATCTTCTTCTTTGTTTTTTATAAGAGTTCCATCATAATCAAGAAAAATATACATACATCACCTCCAAAATAAAAAGGTCTGGATTGTGGGGAGAGGGAGAGATTCACAATCCAGACAATGGTTTTAGTTCTTAATTATATTATGGTAATATTTTAGTTCCAGTTTTTCCTTCTAAAGCATCTTTTAATTTTTCCATATCAGTTATTAATGCGGGCTTCCCTGTATCTTTTACAAATGAAACACAGGCTTCTATTTTAGGCAACATACTGCCTTTTGCAAAATGACCCTCTTCGATAAATTTTTCAGCTTCATTAACTGTAATTTTATCTAAAGCTTTTTGTTCTGGTTTGTTAAAATTCAAATAAACTTTTTCTACAGCAGTTAAAATTATAAACTCATCAGCATTTAATTCTTTCGCCAACAAAGCAGATGCTCTATCTTTATCAATAACTGCTTCAACACCTTTTAATTCACCGTTTTCATCAATAATAACAGGGATTCCTCCTCCGCCACCAGCGATAACAATAACGTCATTTTCAATTAAATCTTTTATAGTATTCTTTTCAATAGCATCTAAAGGTATTGGTGATGGTACAACTCTTCTCCAACCTCTTCCAGCATCTTCTTTAAAAATCCAACCTTTTTCTTCTTGCATCTTTTTTGCATCTTCTTCACTATAAAAAGGACCTACAGGTTTAGTTGGATTTTGAAATCCAGGATCATTTTTATCAACAACAATTTGAGTTACAACAGTTGCAACATCTCTCTTTATCTTCCTTTCCTCTAGAATATTTTTCAATTCTTGAGAAATCATATATCCCAAATAACCTTGTGTCATAGCTCCTAATACATCCATAGGAAATGGAGGAATAGTATCTTTTGCAATATCTTGTTGTAATAATAAGTTACCAACTTGTGGTCCATTTCCATGTGTAATTATAATATCATAATCCATTTCTATCATATCTGCAAGATATGATGCTGTTGTTCTAATGTTTTTAAACATATTTTCTGCTGTAGGTTTTTCACCAGGTCTATTCATTGCGTTTCCACCTATAGCAACTACTGCCAACTTTTTCATTATTTTCCCCCCTGTCAGTTTTTTTATAAAGTAGCAACCATAATAGCCTTTATTGTATGCATTCTATTTTCAGCTTGATCAAAAACCTTTGAATGTCTACTTCTAAACACTTCATCAGTAACTTCTCTTATATCTAACCCTCTTTCTTTAGCTTCTCTTGCAACAATTGTTTCAAAGTCATGGAATGAAGGGAGACAATGTAAGAAAATAACATTAGGATTTTCAGTTCTTTTAATTAAGTTCATATCAACTCTATATGGAGTTAACAATTCAACTCTTTCAGGCATTTTATCTTCTTCACCCATTGAAACCCATACATCAGTATAAATTACATCAGCATTTTTAACGCCATCTAAATTAGATGTATATTCAATAATAGCACCTGTTTCTTTTGCTGTTTCTAAAGCTTCGTTCATTATATCATCAGATGGTTTTAATGACTCAGGACCCACTGCAACATAATGCATGCCTAATTTTGCAGATATTCTCATTAATGTATTTGCAACATTATTTCTTGTATCTCCAATGAACACAACTTTCATTTGATTTAATGGTTTGTGAATGAATTCCATCATTGTCATAACATCAGCTAATCCTTGAGTTGGATGAGCTTCGTCAGTCAAACCATTCCATACAGGAACTCCGGAATATTTTGCTAAATCTTCAACAACTTTTTGTTTAAATCCTCTATATTCAATTCCGTCATACATTCTTCCTAAGACTTTTGCAGTATCTTCAATAGATTCTTTTTTTCCCATTTGGCTGTTTGTTAAAAAAGTTACATGTGCTCCCTCGTCTAAAGCAGCAACTTCAAATGCAGCTCTTGTTCTTGTTGATGTTTTATCAAAAATTAATACAATATTTTTACCTTTTAAATTTTCTGTTTTAATACCAGCTCTTTTTTTAGATTTCAAATCAAAAGATAAATCTAATAAATATTTTATTTCTTCTGGAGTATAATCTTTTAGTGATAACAAGCTTCTTCCTTTTAAATTGATAGGCATAACGACTCCTCCTTTAAATTATTATCGACAATGTTTATTATACATTTTGTTTTTTAAATTTCAAAATGAAAAATTTTTGAAAAAATGGCAAGCATGAAGAAAATTTCATGATTATTCCTTTTTATTATAAGTATGCGCAAGTATAATTGAGTATGCTTGAGTATCCAAAAATATGATATAATAAACCCAAGGAGTTGATAATATGAAAAGAATTGTAATTTTATTATTATTTTTGACAATAATTTTTTCTTCATGTATTCGATTACCAAAAGTAGAAGACACAAACTTTAGTGATTTAACAAACGCACAAAAAGAGTTATTAATTAGATTAATTGCAACTGGATATAATCGTGGAGGTAATTATACATTTGAAAAATTAATAGAATTAGCGAATGAGAATGGCTATGGTTATGATGATAATGTTTTGGAATTTTATAAATATTTTATTGGGGAAATTAATTATACCACTAAAACTAAAAATTTGGAAGACGTTCCAAATTATGATCCAGTAATAAAAAATTATATAAAAAATATAACTGAAGAACATTTTAAAAATGATTCATCTAACTTATTTTTAATAGATTATTATGATGAAAAACTTCCATCTAATTCAAATAAACTATATCCAGCATTGAATCCTATACGAAAAACAAAATATGAGAAAAGAGAAAATTTGATAAATAAGTTATATTCTAAAATAACGGAATATTATAATTCATCTTCTACCTTTAAAGCGTGGTTTGATTATTATTATCCAGATAAATCTTTATCGGAAAATGATTTAAAAAATTTTTCGGAATATTTAGTAGATATAGCATATACATACCTAAATTCAAATATAGAACTAAATCGATTGAAATATACATCTTCAGACTTATATCCTAAAAAAATAAAATTAAACGATATACCTGTAGAATTGATATTGGCGATTATAATGCAGGAGTCGAGATTTTTTCCTGGATCATTTAGAGCAGAGATTTCAAATGGGAATATATATGCGCTGTCTTTTGGATTAACACATGTTTTAATAGATGCAGATTTTTTAGATATATCAAATAACAATATCGATATAGGCGATGGTAACAAAGGAGAAAGCAATTTTGATTTGATTTCTTATTTTTATTTGGGAAATAATAGAAATGAAGAAACATATTTTTCAGATTGGGATTTAATTACAATAAGAGGCTCTATATTATATTCAGCAATTTATTTAGATATGTTATATCAAAAATTAATTAAGTATATTAAATAGTTTGCGTGAGGGGGAGAGAAAATGATAGGCGTAGTAGGAAGTTCGAATATGGATATTGTTCTAACAGTAGAGAGATTTACTAATCCTGGAGAAACGCAAAAAGCTATATCTCTTGAGTATTTTCCAGGTGGGAAAGGAGCTAACCAGGCAGTAACAGCAGCAAAATTATCAAAAAAAGATGTATATTTTTTTACAGCTTTAGGTAATGATGATTTTGGTAAAAATTTGGCGAGTAATTTTGACAAATTAAATATTAAAGGGTATATTTACACAGATTTACCAACTGGGAGAGCATATATTGAAGTTACAAAAAACGGTTGTAATAGAATTATAATATTTGAAGGTGCTAATGGATTTATCACTCCAGAAATTGTTGAAAATAAATTGGATGTATTAAATGAATATAAGTATTTTCTATTACAAAATGAAATTCCATTTGAAACATCACTTCATATAGCAAAAGCATTGAAAACAAAAAAGAAAATTATTATATTTGACCCAGCTCCTGCTCAAAATATAGAAAAAGAAATTTTTCAATATGTGGATTATTTTACACCAAATGAAGAGGAATTTAAATACTTATCAAATAAATTTTTTGGTTTAAATCCAGAAGAAAAATTAAAAGAAGCATTAAGAAGATTTTTCAATCTTGGAATAAAAAATATAATTTTAAAACAAGGAGAGAAAGAAATAATATTATACAACAGGAATTCAATATTGAAAATTCCAGTATTTAAAATAGAAAATGTAGTAGATACTACAGCAGCAGGAGATGTATTTAATGGGGCATTAGCTGTAGCATTAGAAGAAGGAAAAAGTATAAAAGAAGCTATACAATTCGCATCGGCTGCAGCAGGAATTGCTATTACAAAAAAAGGAGCACAGTCTTCTATACCAAATCGTGAAGAAGTTGATAAATTTTTAAAAAATAACAATAAAGGGTAAAAACCCTTTATTTGTTATTAATAATAGTATATACGATAAAACCAGAAAATAATCCTAAAATACTTAAAACTATATATTTAGTTGCGGTTTTTTTGTTTCTATTAACTTCAAAAGCGATATCTTTTTTATATAGTCCTTTTTTATTATATATGAACAAGGTTGTTTGATAGTTGCCATCATTCAAATCAATCGGAAAATATATTTCATTTTTACCTGGATGAATAAGTTTTTCATAATCGTATAGTTTTACAATACCAAAGGTATTAGAGTATAAAACTATTTTCATAGAATCATTATACCAATCATCATTTGGAGATACTTCTTTAGTATAAGATATAATTTTTATGTTTGGCTTAATTTCTTTATCTAAACTTATTTCTAACTCTTCATTTTGAAGCAAAAATTCATATTTTCTATTATTGTATTTAATTATTATTCTCCCTGATCCCGTAATGAATTTTTGTGTTTTTGAAAAAACAGTAAATTCTTCATTATCTATTATTATATCTTGAGGATATGTATTAAAGTTAAAGGATATAGTTGATACAGAAGAATCTTCTATATAATGTATTTTTACATATTGACTATATGTTGTATTTGTACTTCCAAATGTAAAAAGAAATCTAAAATTTATAGTAATTCGACCAAAAATTGAAATACTTAACAATAGTAATAAAATTATCCATAACTTTCTCATAAAATCGCCTCACTTTGTCCACCTTTCAGATATATTAATATCTACTCTAAGTGGAACATCAAGCGCAATAACATTTTCCATAGTTTCTTTTACAATTTTAGAAACTACCTCTTTTTTCTCTTCAGGAAGCTCAATGACTATTTCATCATGAACCTGAAGAATCATTTTTGCATATTCTGGCAATTTAGCGTTCAATTTTATCATTGCTAATTTCATAATATCAGAAGCGGTTCCTTGGATAGGAGTATTTACAGCCATGCGTTTTAAATCATTTTTATTTAATCTTAAATTATTTAAAAATCTTTTTCTTCCAAATAAAGTTTCAACATAACCATTTTTTGCTAAATCTGATAATATTTGTTGTTGATATTTTTCTACATTTTTATATAATTCAAAATATTTTTTTATAAATATTCCAGCTTCATTAACAGATACACCCGTCCTTTCAGATAAACCATAAGAAGAAACACCATAAATAATAGAAAAATTAATCATTTTTCCAATTTGTCTCATGTGATGGTCCACCTGATTTTCTGGTACATCAAAAAGTTTAGCAGCAGTTATTGTGTGAATATCTAAATTCTTTTTAAATGATTCTATTAATACTGGATCTTTGCTCATGTGAGCTAAAACTCTCAGTTCTATTTGTGAATAATCAGCGCTTAGAAGCACATAATTCTCTTTTTCAGCTTTTACAGCCTTTCTAATTTTTTCGCCTTCAACCTCTCTTATGGGTAAATTTTGTAAATTTGGATCACTACTACTTAGTCTTCCTGTAGCGGCACCAGTTTGATTAAAAGATGTATGAACTCTTTTAGTTTTTTTATTTACAAGTTTAGGAATTGCTTGTATATAAGTTGATAATAATTTTTGATATTTTCTGTAATCAAGTATTTTTTGAATTATAGGATGATCATTTTTCATTTCTTCTAATACCTGAGCATTTGTAGAAAATTTTCCTCCTTTAGTTTTTTTCTTAGGAGATAAGCCCAATCTTTCAAATAAAAGCTCTCTTATTTGTTTAGGAGAATTAGGATTTATTTCATATCCAGCCATATCTTTAATTTCTTTTAGAATATTATTTGAGATTATAGTATATTCTTTTTCAAGTTCCTTTAAATAAGGAATATCAAAATAAACACCGTTTAATTCCATTTGTGCCAAAACAGGAATTAAAGGATTTTCAATTTCAAACATAACTTTTTCTAATTCAAATTCATAAATTTTAGGCCTTAAAACATGAAATAATCTTAAAGTAATATCAGCATCTTCACCTGAATATTCTGCAACAGTATTTATATCAACATCTTTTAGAGTATTTGCGAATAGTGTTTCGTTTACAACGTCGTTATATTTTATTGTTTCATAATTCAAATATTTTTTAGCTAAATCATCCATATTAAAACGTCTGGAATCAGGAGAAATTAAGTAAGCAGCAATCATTGTATCAAAGTAAGGGATTTTAAAATCAAACCCATTATTTTTCATAATTGATAGATCATATTTCAAATTTTGTCCTATTAAATTTTTATTTTTCAAGATATCCCATAATTCTCCCAAAATTTTAATTTTTGTTTCATAAGTTTCACTCGAAATATCAATATAATATCCTCTTTTTGGTTCAAAAGATAATGCGATCCCTAAAATATCAGCTTGATAAGGGTCTATAGATGTAGTTTCCAAATCAAAAGAAACAACATCTTGTTTTTTTAGTGTTTCAAGAAAATCTTTTAAGTTATTATGGGATAACAACTCGTAACTACCTTTAGAAGATAAATCATCAACTTCTGGTAAATCATTAATTTTTATAGCTTTTTTTCTTTCTTTTAGACCTAATTCTCGTAAAATAGATTTAAACTCAAATTCATTAAGTAAATCTTCTAAATTATCATTAAAACCTCTATAAATATAGTCATTCCAATTTATATCTAAAGGAACGTCTGTAACAAGTTGAACGAGTTTTTTGCTTAAAAAAGCCATTTCTTTTCCTTCAACTAATTTTTTTTGTATTGATTTTGTGGTGTTTCTAACGTTTTTATATATTTCTTCTAGCGATCCAAATTCTTTTATTAATTTGGTAGCTGTTTTTTCGCCAATGCCTTTTACACCAGGAATATTATCTACAGCATCACCTGTTAATGCAAGGAAATCTTGTATTTTTTCAGGGCCAAAACCGTATTTTTCTTGCACTTTATTAACATCATATTCTATGATGTCAGTAATTCCTCTACCTATTCTGAGCATTTTAATTTTGTCATTAACTAATTGCATTAAATCTTTGTCAGAAGATAATATGTAAATATTATTGAAATCTTTTTGCCCTTTTAGAGATAATGTAGCTATTACGTCATCAGCTTCATAACCTTCTTCAGCAATAGTTTTAATTCCTAAAGCATTAACAATTTCTAAAATATATGGTATTTGATCTATAAATATTTTTGGTGTTTCTGGTCTGTTAGCTTTATAACTTTCAAGTAATTTATGTCTATATGTAACAGTTTTTTTATCCATAATAAAAATTATTGCGTCTTCATTTTTTAAAACATATTTTTCTAATATTTTTAAAATCATTTTAGTTACACCGTAAATTGCATTGGTGTATATTCCAGTTGTAGTTTTTAGATTTTGATCTAAAGCAAAAAAAGCTCTATAAGCAACACCGCTACCATCAATTAAATACAAATTTCTCATTATTTTCCCTCTATTCAGCTCTTACATATTTTTTTGTACCATCAGGCATTTTGAATTTAATAACTATGCCTTTTGCAGGTTTTTCTTCTCCTCTATAAATTTTATGTATATTTTGTGGAGTAATTCCATATTCTGCTCCTTCAGAACTAATATGTGCATCAAATGGATGTTCAGAATATACAAAAACAGTTACTTCTACTTCTTTCATAATAACACCTCCAAGAATTTTTAAAAAGTTTTTTCTGAGTCTAATAATAAAGTTACAGGTCCATCATTAATTAAATTAACTTCCATTTCAGCCTGAAAAACACCTTTTTCTACGTTAAGATGGTATTTTTTTTCTATAAACTGTATAAAGTTTTCATAGAATTCTTTACCTTTTTCCGGTTTAGCAGCATTTGAATATGAAGGTCTTCTACCTTTTCTGCAATCACCATATAAAGTGAATTGTGAAACAACTAAAATTTCACCTTTAATATCCAATAAAGATAAATTCATCTTATAATTTTCATCTTCAAAAATCCTAAGATTAAGAATTTTATCTGCTAACCATTCAATATCTTTTTCAGTATCATTTTGTCCAACACCTAAAAATACTAAAATACCTTTGTTGATTTTACCAACAGTTTTTCCTTCCACATTAACATGTGCTTTTTTAACTCTTTGAACAACCGCTCTCAAAACTAACTCCTCCTTACATTATATACTCCTTTTATGTTTTTAATTGCGGTTAAAACTCGCATTAAATGTTGAATATCTTTTACTGCAAGACGCATTTTCAAATCGATTCTATCGATTTTTCTTGAAGTCTCATACATTTCAATATTGGCTTTTTCATTTCTAATCTTTTTTCTTATTTCATCTAAAACAGATTTACTTTCCATTTCAATAAGTAAATGTGTAACAAATTTAGAGTTTTCAATATCCTCAGCAATCCAAGAAACTTTAACTATTCTGGAAATAGGAACTTCCTTAATATTTAAACAATTTTTTCTATGTATTCCAATTCCTTTTCTGCTAACTATTCCTGTAATATCATCTCCTAATACAGGATTACAACATTTTGCAAAGTAAACATCTATACCTTCCTGACCATCAACGATAACGCCAATACCTTTTCTTTTGTATGAAATTTTTTGAGTTTGAAATGTTTCATCCTCTTCTTCTTTCTTTTCTTTTACATCTTCTTTTTTTTCAAAAAGTTTGTAAATTTCCCTTGGATTGACATCACCAAATCCGATTCTTATATATAATTCTTCTTCGTTTTTTATTTTGTTTCTTTCGCAAAAGTTTTGATTATCTTTTATTTCACGTATTAAATTATCAATAGATATATTTAAATCCTTAGCGATTTCTCTAATTTTATCTCTTCCTTTTTCTTCAAGATTTTTCTCATTTTTTAATCTATAATACCTTTTTATCTTATGTTTTGTTCTTGATGACTTTGCATATTTTAACCAGTCAATACTTGGTCCGGAAGAATTTCTATTTACAATTATCTCAACAATATCACCATTTTGAAGTTCACAACTTATAGGAACAATTTTTCCGTTTACTTTAGCTCCAGCAAAATGATTCCCCACATTTGTATGTATAGAATATGCAAAATCTATTGGTGTAGCACCATACGGTAAATGCAGTATTTCCCCTTTTGGTGTGAAAACAAAAACTTCATGTGCTTTTAATTCTTCTTCAATATCATTTAAATTGAAAGCAGATTGAGCAATTTCTTTATGTAAATCCATTAATCTTTTTACAAAATACAATTTTTTAGAATCAACACCTTCTTTATAAGCCCAATGTGCTGCCAAACCATATTCGCTTTCTTCATGCATTTCCCAGTCTCTAATTTGAATTTCAAGAGATTCCCCTTTATTTGTAATAACAGTTGTATGAATAGATCTGTAGCCATTAGACTTCGGAACAGCTATATAATCTTTTATTCTACCAGGTACAGGTCGCCATACAGAATGAACAACACCCAATGCAGCATAACAAGCAGTCGGTGACTCTGTTATTATTCTTAGGGCAATAACATCATAAATTTCATCAAAACTCTTATTTTTTCTTAACATTTTTTCCCAAATACTATAAAGATGCTTCGTTCTTCCTTGTAACGTTGCTTTTATATTATGTTTTTCTAATTGTTCTGAAATAATATTTTTATATTCTTCCATTCTGTCATGGACATTTTTAACCTTTTCATCCAACTTTCTTTTTAAATCATCATAAGCATCAGGATATAAATATTTAAAAGATAAATCTTCTAATTCAGCTTTAATTTTATGGATACCTAATCTATGAGCAATTGGAGCATATATTTTAAGAGTTTCTTGTGATTTAATAATTTGCTTTTTATGTGGAACATATTGCAATGTTCTCATATTATGTAATCTATCAGATAATTTAACTATAATAACTCTTATATCATTTGACATGGCAAGAAGCATTTTACGTATAGTTTCGATCTTTTCTAAAGATTTCATATCAACCTTATTCAACTTTTCATTTAATTTTAAATTACTAATCTTAGTAACTCCATCCACTATTCTAGCAATTTCAAGCCCAAATTCATTTTGTATTTTTTCAATGGGGACATCACAATCTTCAACTACATCATGTAATAAAGCGGATACAATACTTTCTATATCCATTTTTAATTCTGCTAATATTTTTGAAACAGCTTTTGGATGTTCAAAGAAAGTTTCACCTGAAGCTCTCATTTGTCCTTCATGAGCTTCTTTGGCTAAAAAATAACCTTTTTGCAATAATAATATTTCAGAATCATTTAATTTTCTATCTAATATATTCTCTATATCATTAAGGTAATCTTTGAATTCTTGCTCCATTTGTTCACATCCCTTCACACTTAAATTATATCATAAAAGATAACTCTAATAAAATTTATGATATAATATATCATAAGATATATAAAAAATCAATGGGAGGAAATAAGATGAAATTGAAAAATAAAATATGTATAGTTACTGGAGCAAACAGAGGAATTGGAAAAGAAATTAGCAAAAAGTTTGTCGAAGAAGGTGCGATAGTATTAGGGTTTGCAAGAAATGTTGAAGCATTAAAAAAAGTTGAAGATGAATTAAATGCTTTAAATAAGGGAACTTTTAAAGGGTATAAAGTTGATGTTTCAAATAATGAAGAGATAAATGATACAGTTAAAAAAATTGCAAAAGAATTTAAGAGAATCGATGTGCTTGTTAATAATGCCGGGGTTACAAAAGATACATTATTATTATTAATGAAAGAAGATGAATTTGATTTTGTTATTAACGTAAATTTAAAAGGGGTATTTTTAGTTACAAAAGCCGTTGCTAAAATAATGAGAAAGCAGAAAGAGGGCTCCATAATAAATATTTCAAGTGTTGTTGGTTTAGAGGGTAATATTGGTCAAACAAATTATTCTGCAAGTAAAGCAGGGATTATTGGAATGACAAAAACATGGGCAAAAGAATTAACAATGAGAGGAGAACAAATAAGAGTAAATGCTGTTGCTCCTGGATTTATTGAAACAGATATGACAAAAAATTTAAATGAAGAATTTAAAGAAGCTGCATTGCAAAGAATTTTGTTAAAACGGTTAGGATCTCCAGAAGAAGTTGCTAAGGTTGTATTGTTTTTAGCATCTGATGATTCATCTTATGTTACTGGACAAGTAATAAGAATAGATGGAGGGCTTTCTTTGTAATGAGTTATATACCTAATTACATAAAGTTATATGAAACCAAAGAATTGCATAAAAGAAGAGATTTATTATATGAAAAATTAAGTTCATGTGATTTATGCCCTAAAGGTTGTAAAATAAATAGACATGAAAAGTTAGGAGTATGTAGAATAGGAGATAAAATAAAAGTGTCGGAATTTGTATTATACAAAGGTGAAGAACCGCCATTAGTAGGAGAAACCGGTGCAGGAGGAGTGTTCTTCAGCAATTGTTCAATGAAATGTGTATATTGCCAAAATTTCAACTTTTCTCAAAAAGGTTTCGGTAAAGAATTTTCTGTGATAGAATTAGCAGAAAAATTCATATGGCTTCAAAATGAAAAACATGTTCAAAACATTGATTTAGTTACAGCTACACCATATTTACCTTTTATAATAGATGCTTTGATCGTAGCTATTGAAAAAGGTTTGAATATACCTTTAGTATGGAACACGTCATCGTATGAAACAGTTGAAACATTAAAATTTTTAGATGGAATAATAGATATATATTTAGCAGATATAAGATATACAACACAATATGCTGCGAATTTGTATTCTAAAACACCAGATTATTGGGATTTTGCTCAAACAGCTATTAAAGAGATGTATAAACAAACACAGGGGGAATATATATTTGAAAATAACATAATGAAAAGAGGATTAATTATTAGAATTTTGGTTTTGCCAAATAACATTGATGAAGCTAAATATGCATTAAAATTTATTTCAAAAATTGATAAAAATATACTCGTTAGTCTCATGGATCAATATGTTCCAGTATACAAAGCTAAAGAATATCCGGAAATAAATAGGTTTTTGAAAAAAAGTGAATATGATAAAGTTATAGATACTATGATTGAATTAGATTTAGATGGATGGATCCAAGAACATAAGTTATTAGAGGGGGGTTACTGTGAGTAATGAAGAAATGATTATGAGAATACTTGATGATATACAAGAAGCTGTTATTTTAATTAATGAAAATGAAGAAATTATTTTTTTGAATAATTCAGCAGCAAAAATATTAAGTATTCCAAAAGAAAAAGCATTGTATACAAAAGTTACAGACACTATTACAGATACTCGTCTTCATATTGTTTTAAAAACGGGTATTCCAGAATTAGACAGAATACAAAATCTTGGTAAAAAAATTATAGTAACTTCAAGATTTCCAATAAAAGATGAGGATGAGGAGATAATTGGTGCTGCTGCAATCTTTAGAGATGTAACAAGTATTCAGAAATTAGCTGAAGAGGTAACAAATTTAAGAGAGTTGGATTCATTATTAAGGGCAATTATAGATTCAACATATGATGCAATTTCAGTTGCAGATGAAGAAGGAAGAATAGTGATGGTGAATAAAGCTTATACAAAAGTAACAGGTCTTACACCAAAAGAAGTTATGGGAAAATTAGCAACATATGATATTGCTGAAGGACAAGAAAGTATGCATATAAGGTGTTCCAGAGAAAAAAAACCTATCTTAAATGTTAAAACAAAATTAGCAACCAATAAGAAAGAAGTTTTAATTAATGTAAATCCTATATTTGTAAAAGGTGAATTTAAAGGAAGTGTTGGAGTAATTCATGACATTTCTGAAATTGAAAGATTAATTAGAGAACTTGAAGCAACTAAAAGATTACTTAAAAAGGACGAAGCAAAATACGCATTTGAGGATATTGTAGCAGAATCAGAAATAATGAAAAATGTAATTTTTCAAGCTAAAAAAGCTGCAAATACAGACGTTAACGTGTTATTATACGGAGAACCTGGTGTTGGAAAAGAAATATTAGCTCAAGCTATTCATAATTACAGTAAGAGAAGAGAACATCCTTTCATATCGACAAATTTATTACTTCAAGATGAAAAGAAACAATTAGAAAATTTTTTTGAAAATAAAGAAAATTTAATAATTGAAGCAGGAACAGGAACATTATTTATAGATAATGCACATTTAATGAGTCCTGAAGTTCAAAAATTAATGATAGAGCTATTGAATGATGGTAATATATATTATAAAGGTAAAAAAATAACATTAAATTCAAGGATAATTTTTGCCACACCTGAAAATTTAAAGGAATTAATGTCTATAGGGAAATTTTCAAGAAAATTATATTATAAAATATCTGTAGTTACCATAGATGTTCCTGCATTAAAAGATAGAAAAGAAGATATACCAAAAATGGCAAAACAGATATTACATATTTTGAATCAAAAACATGAAAAAGTTGTATATGATTTTTCAGAAGACGCATTAAAAATATTAGAAGACTATGATTGGCCTGGAAATATAAGGGAATTAGAAAATGTCTTATAGATAGAGCATTGATGAATATGTCACAGTCTGATACAATAATAACTTCAATGCATTTACCAGAATTAAAAAAAACTGAGTTAGAAAAAACAGAATTAAATGGCACACTAAAAGAATTACTTGATGAATATGAAAAACATATTATTATAGAAACATTAAAAGCATTTCAAGGAAATAAAACAGCAACAGCAAAAAAGTTAGGACTAACCGTTAGAAATTTATATTATAAACTTGAAAAATTGGGTTTAAAATAATGGAGGATAAATGAGATTTCATTTTAATTTAGAAAGATTAAAAAATTTAAGAGAACGTTTAGAAGAAGAAGCAAAAAGAATATTTTTAGAAGCAACTGCTGAAAGAATTAAATCAGAGCAGGATCTTGTTGATATAAATAATAAAATAAAATTAGAAAACGAGAATTTTATTAAACAAATATCTAATAATTTAATAACAATTCAGGAAATTCAACAATGGAGATCATATTTAGAATCATTAGAAAAAGAAAGAATAAGATTAGGTGAAATCTACAGAGAAAAAGTAGCAATAGAAGAAGAAAAAAGACAAAAATATTTAGAAGCACGTAAAGAAAGAATAATTCTAGAAAAATTAAAAGAAAGAAAATTTGAAGAATATAAAATTGAGTATCAAAGGGAAGAAAATAGGAACCTTGATGAAATAGGTATTCAAATGTTTTACAGAAAAAAAGAATGATTTTATACAAATTTTATATTTTCTTCTATAACCCTTAATAATTATTATGGTATAATAATCACGGTTAAGGCAACGTAGCCAAGGGGCCTAAGGCGGCGGTCTGCAAAATCGCTATTCGTGGGTTCAAATCCCACCGTTGCCTCCAAAGAAAAAACTCCCTCATTTGAGGGGGTTTTTTGTTATGATAACCACATATGTTTTTATAATTCTCCAATTCAAATTAAAATATTCAATAAAATTATGGTAAAATAAAAAATGATAAAAACTTTATATTCACAAAAAAACATATGGGGAGGAGATAAAAAATGAAGCGATTTTTAATATTATTAATATTATTACTAACATTATCATTATTTATTTTTGCTGAAAAATTTTATTTAACAGATGGAAGAATTATTACAGGTTCATTAATCGATTATCAAAAAGAAATTTTTACAGTTAAGGTAGGCGAAAATGCAGTAGAAATTCTTAAAAAAGATATAGTAAAAATAGAGATTTCAAAAGAAATATTTAATTACAATTTTGATATGATAAATGATTTTAAAAATTGGAAAATTGGTGGAAGACGTGAAAATGGAAGTATGATTTATGTTGATAAAGTGGATAAACAAAAATGGTTAAGAATTCATAAAGATGGATATACAGAAAATAATATATATATGGATTTTAAATTGCCGTACTCAAATAATACAAATGTATATTTTTCTTCAGATATAATGGGATTTACAGCAAAATTCTTAAAATTATCAAAAGAAAAATATGCAATTGCAGGAATAATTTTTATCATTTTAGATGAAAATAAAAAAGAAATTTCAAGAAAAGCATATGCTTGGGGAACAAATGCATATCCTTTTGAAAAACATGAATGGATAAATAGACTATATGCATCAGTATATAAACCATTTGAAGTTGATTTTAATATTAGTGATATGACGAATAAAAAAGCTAAATATCTAAGAATAGTATTTTGGACTTTTTGTAGTTCCAATGATAAAGAATTATCAGCAGATTTATGGGTAAAAAATGTAAAATTAAAACTCTCATATAAGAAATAACCGGGAAGCTAAAGCTTCTCGGTTATTTCTTAATATAATAATTTACAATGGTTTCAACATTATCAGTTATTATTGCGTCAAAATAACCGTTTAATTTTTCGAGAGTTTCAATATCATTTAAAGTCCAAAAAACAATATGAAGACCAATTTCCATAAATCTTGAAATAAGATTTTTGAAGTTTTCTAATCCCAACATTTCTATACCTTCAACAGGTAAATTAATAGAATAAAAATTTAATTCTTCATGTAAAGGAATGATTTTCTCTATCATCTCTTTTTCTTCGATTAAAAGACCTAAATCAATGTTTTTATCAAGTTTTCTTAAAATTCTTAAAGCTTCAACATTAAAAGAAGAAAATAATACTCTTTCTAAAGCATTAAAACTTTTTACTGTATTATAAGCCATTTCAGTTGCTTTAACATCTTTTATTTCTACATTAACATACGCATATTCCGGTAATTTTATAAAAACTTCTTCTAAAGTAGGGACAGGTTCTCCATCAATTTTAATTTTTTTAATTTCTTTTGAAGTTAAATCATTAATTTTTGTTTTATCACCAGTTATTTTTTCAAAATTATCATCATGATGGATAATCAAAGCGCCATCTTTAGACAATTGAACATCCAATTCAACACCATCAGCGCCATATTCTATTGCTTTCAGATAAGATAAAATAGTATTTTCGGGATATTTTGCTCTATATCCTCTGTGACCAAGTATTACCGGGCGATCATTTGTCATTAAAATTCCTCCTTTTTCCATAATAATATGAGATTTTTTGTAGTTATCAATCTGCCTAAATATTTTATAATAATTTATATTATTTGAATAAAAATATAATATCACCATTATAATAAATGAAATTAAGATTCCTGTTTTGAAAATTTCCATTTCAACCCCCAAAAAATTGATTCTTAATTATATTATACTCTAATTTTGTTAAAAACTTGATTTTTATGCTCTTTTTGTTGTAAAATAGATTATAAGAATAAAAATACAATAGAGGAGGCTAAAAAATGATTTACAAATTACAGATAGAAAGAAGTAAATTAAATTCATTAATGGATATGGCATCTAAAGCTGTAGCGAAAAAAACAACAAACCCTGTACTTTCAGGATATAAGTTTTCTGTAAAAGATAACGATTTGCATATTTACGCAACAGATTTACAAACAGCATTTCATGGAGTAATAAAAAATATTATATTTGAAAAAGTTGAAAAAGTAACAGATGATTTGTTTAATTCCGAAACAGATAACTTAGAAGAAAACAATGAGACTCTATTTGAAGAAACTGTAACTAACGAAATAAAACCTGAATTTGTAGTAGATGCAGCTTATTTTTCAGATATAATAAAAAATTTAAGCTTTGAAAGTGTAGATGTGTATTTAGAAAATAAAAATATTAAAGTAATGGCAGGAAAATCAGAATTTCTTTTACCAACAATGGATCCAGACGATTTCCCAGAAATAGTTCCAAATAAAGTTGAAGAAGGGATAATAACCTTTGAAAGACAAAAATTATTATCAATGATAGAACGTGTAATTTTTTGTGCGTTAAGAGATTCCGAAAATATATCTAGGAATTTAAATGGAATATATTGGGATTTTAGAGAAGGTGGATATTTAACATTGGTAGCAGCTGATGGATATAGATTAGCTCTAGCTGAACTATCTATGGATATTGTAAATACCCCACCATCTTTTCTATTATCATTAAAAAGTATGGAAGAATTATTAAATGTTTTAAGAGGGGCAAAAACAGAAAATGTTGAATTATTTTTTGATGGGGCAAGAGTATTATTCTTCCTTGATAATGATAATATAGAAATAATATTAAATGTTGTAGACGCAACATTCCCAGATTATATAAGAATCATACCACAAGCGTTTAAGACAAAGGTAATAACCTCAACAGATTTATTCTTAAAAGTCTTAAAGAGAGTTTCAATAGCTGCTAAAAATGATCAAGTTAAGATGGAAATAAAAGATAGTATTATGGAATTAACAGCAAAATCTCCTGAAGTGGGATTAGCAGTTGAAGAATTAGAAGTTGAAAAAGAAGGAGAAGACTTGTTAATAGCATATTCACCAAAATACTTAAGAGAGGCAATTGATCATATAGGAACGTCTGAAGTGGAATTTAATATTACAAGTGAAAGTTCCCAAACAATGATAAAACCAGTTGGTGATGATTCATATATGTATATAGTAATGCCAGTGAGGTTAAAATAGTGAGAATAGGTTTTGGATATGATGTTCATCCTTTTGAAAAAAATAAAAAATTATATATAGGTGGAGTTGAAATTCCAGCAGAAAAAGGATTAAAAGGGCATTCTGATGGGGATGTCCTTATTCATTCTATAATAGATGCATTGCTGGGAGCGTTAGGAATGGAAAATATAGGCCAACTCTTTCCAGAAACAGAAGAATATAAAAATATAGATAGTAAAATACTGTTAAAAAAAACAATGGAAAAACTAAAAAATATAAAAATAATAAATATAGACTCAACTGTAATTACTTCTTATGTAAAAATAAACCAATATAAAAATGAAATGAAAAAAATTCTTTCAAATTTAATGAATATAGATGAATCACAAATAAATATAAAAGGTAAATCAGGAAATGGTTTAGGTATTGGAGGTAAAAATGAAGGTATTGAAGCATATGCTGTGGTTTTAATAGAAAATGGAAGTTAATTATATACATTCTTTCAAAAATTTAAATTATAAACAATGTATAGAAATACAAAATAAATTAATAGAAAAAATTGAATTAAAACCATTAAATTATACTCCGGAAATTGTAGCAGGGGTTGATTTATCTTTTTTTCAAGAATATAGCATAGCGATAATAATAGTTATAGATGAAAAATTTAATGAAATCGAATTAGTATATCATTATCAAAAAACAGAATTTCCATATATACCTGGGTTATTAGCTTTCAGAGAATTACCTGTTTTTTTAGAAGCGTGGAAAAAATTAAAGATAAAACCAGATATAGTGTTTTTTGATGGTCAGGGAATAGCCCATCCAAGAAAAATGGGATTAGCCACACATGGTTCATATTTCATTAATCTTCCAACAATTGGTATCGCTAAGTCTAGATTATATGGAACATATGAAGAACCATGTAAAGAAAAAGGATGTTTTTCATATTTATTTGATAAAAATAATGAAAAAATAGGCATTGTTTTAAGAACAAGAAAAGATGTGAAACCTGTTTTTGTTTCTCCAGGGAATTATATAACAATAAATGAAGCAAAGGACATAACATTAAAATACACACTAAAATATAAAATTCCAGAACCCACAAGGTTAGCTCATATATATTCTCAAAAAATAAAAAATGAAAAATTTAAATCGGGGTGATATTATGGATATTTTGCAAGCAATGATAAAAGCTGCAAAGGAAGCAGGGGATATACTCTTAATGAAAAAAAAGAAATTAAAAAATATTCAAACAAAAAAATCTTCATCAGATTTGGTTAGCGAAGCAGATTTGGAATCTCAAAAATTAATAATAAATACAATTATGAATGAATTTCCAGATGCAATAATATTAGCTGAAGAAAATTGGAATGGAGATAAAAGAATCCTTAAGCATGGGAAAAAAGTATTTGTAATTGATCCACTAGATGGAACATTAAATTATGTTCACGGAATGGATTTTTATTCAATATCAATAGCAATGCTTGATGACGGTGATATAAAATATGGAGTGGTTTATTTACCAGAAACTGACAAATTATATTTTTCAGAAAAAGGTAATGGATCATATTTAAATGGATTAAAATTATACAGAAAAGATAATAAAAAATTGTCAGAATCTATGTTTGTTACAGGATGGCCATATGAACCAGAATTATTCAAAAAATCATATGAAGCAATAGAAAAAATACAAAAAAACATACATGAAGTAAGAATATTAGGTAGTGCTGCAGCAGAATTATGCATGCTTGCAGAGGGGAAAATAGATGGTTATTGGGAATATGGATTGAGCCCGTGGGATTTAGCAGCAGGTGTTCTTATTGCAAAAGAAGCAGGAATGGAAATATATAGCATATCACATAAAGAGTTTGATATATCAAAAGGCGAAATATTAGCAACTTTCAAACATAATATAAACAAAGTATATGAAATTTTAAAGGAGTGATTTGGTGGAGAAATATGAATTAGAAGTACTTGAAATAAAAGGAGAAAAAATAGAAACATGGAAATTTAAGATAAATACCGATAATAAAACATCAATTAAATTATTAAAAGAAATTGTGGATTATATAAATGGAACAAATATAAAATTAGTTATTGATCCTATAGATAAAGTTTTTGCTAATATATATTTGTATCCTCAAGATATATTTACACCACCAGATAGAGATTTTTTCATTGAAAGAATAAACAAAATAGTGGAATAAGCATAACCTTATTCCACTATTATTTTATTATATCTTACCTACAGGAGCTAAATAAACAACAAATTCATTATTTCCATCAACTTCAATTAATTTATCCATTAACTCCTGATCATAAGCCGCAACTGCGCATGTTCCACAATTTATAGATTCAACAGTTAAATAAAGATTTTGACAAACATGTCCAGCATCTATAGCAATAGTCTTATGAGCTTCAAATGAGTATTTCCACTCTGTTCTGTAGGGAATAGCTGTCCAAACAAAAACAACAGCACTTTTTCCAATAAAAGTTTGTCCTAAAGTAGCCCTTATAATTTCTTCAGAAAAATTACCATTCTTAATTAATAAAAGCTTATGGATGGTTGGTATATATCTGTATAAACCTTCATCAACACCATCAACATTAAAAATCAACAAATATGTTTCTAAAGGATGTGTTGCACCAGCAGACGGAACAGTTCTAAAAGTTACTTTGTCTTTTATAACATTTTTCACACCTTGAGTATAATATAGTAAATAAGATAATTCTTCTAAAGTTAAAGGTGTATCTGCAAAGTTTCTTCGGCTTTTTCTATTTTCCAAAACAGAATTTAAATCAACATTACCTAAATTAATTTTTTCAATAGGGGTTAAATCAATAAATTCTCCATTTTCGTCAAAAGGTTTAATATATGGCGGAATAAGAATCCCTTTTTTTCTATCAGGAATCTCAACCTCTAAATCTTTCCAATTTGACTTTAAAACATCTCTTCCACATTTCTTCATATTATCACCTCCATATTTTGATTATAACATATTTAAATTGAAGGTGGAATTATTTTTTGTGATTATATTGAAATAAAAACCGTATATAAATATATGTTATAATAAATATAGAAAACATATTAAATGTAAAATCTGCAAGAGCAAGAGAAATTCTTAAGAATTTAACTAAAAAAGGTATTTTAGAAAAAAGAGGAAAAACAAAAGGCAGTTATTATATTTTAAAATCAAGAGATGAAGAATAAATTAAAGAATTATAAGATGGCATATAAAATAACTGTTAATTACGGCTGTTTTTAGAACATAAAATTTATATAAATAATGATAAAGAAAAAGTTATTTTTTTATGTCTGGAGGCGATTAGATGAAAAAATTACCAATAGGAGTACAAGATTATAAAGAAATAATTACAGAAAATTATACATATGTAGATAAAACAATGCTGCTTTACCCCTGAAAATTAGACAAAAAATAAGAAAAACTCATTTTTTCACAGAAACGAAAAAATCAGAAAATCATTCAGCTTGCGCAGCATGATTTAGAAATATCAGAAATCATAGAACTAGGACGACCTTTTTTAGAATGAAACACATTATCGTCATAATTAGAATTTTTATATTTTTTAACCCATCTTTTATCGAAGATAAAAAAGATTTTATATAATTAAAATTTTTACCTATTTCTATTTTGCGAAGCAAAATATGTTAGAGTTAATGAATGAAAGATATTCTTTAACTGCTTACAGCAGTTAAGAGAATTAAATGATTTTATAATAAAGAAATATAAATCTTTTCAGCTTTGCTGAAAAAGCCAAACTTAAATTCTGGTTCATAATTAGTTCGTTTTCTCATTAAAAAACATCCCTTTCTTTTTTTCAATTTTATGATATCCCTTTCTTATTTTTTGTCCAAATCTTGTAAGGGTGAATACGGATGTTAATCAATAATATTCCTTTGAAGAGGTTAAATAATTACGCTGTAATTATTTAATAGTTTTTTAACTTTCAACCCGCCGTAGTCGTGAATATTTTCTTTGAAAATATTGAAAAGTTTTTATTTAAAATATTAAATTTTTAATCCAAAAACCCGCTGTAGGCGTGTAACACCGGAGGTGAAGATATGAGAAGATTCTGCACAAGCGGTCCCGTTGATAAAAAGACATGTTATTACGTAGAAAGACCAGATATAATGGAAGAAGCGCTTGATCATATAGAAAATTGGAGATACTTTACAGTATCAGCTCCAAGACAAAGTGGAAAAACAACTTTGTTAAATGATATTGTTGAAAAAATAAGAGATAAATATTTACCAATATTTATTTCTTTTGAAAGTTATGGTGATAAAACAAAAACATCATTCTTAAAAACACTTGTAAGAGATTTCAAAATAAAGATAAAATCACTTTATTCACATCATTCTTAAAAACAATTGTAAGAGATTTCAAAATAAAGATAAAATCACTTTATTCTGAAAATATTGAAATCGAAGAGCCAGAAGAAATGGATGATATAAGAAGAATTATGATGAAATTAAATGAAACAACAGGAAAAGAAATAGTATTAATGATAGATGAATTTGAAAAATTGAATAATGATGAAATAATGAATCAATTTTTACATGTGATAAGAAATATATATCATGATAGAAAAATATATGGATTAAGAAGTGTAATATTAATAAGCGTAGGATATTTAAGTGGAATATTAGAAGACAACGCTAGTCCGTTTAACATAGCAGAACATTTGGAAGTGCCATACTTTACCAAAGAACAAGTATATGATTTACTTTCACAACACGAAACAGAAACAGGACAAATTTTTGATGAAAAAGTAAAAGAATTAATATGGCATAACGCAGCAGGACAACCAGGACTAACCAATGGTCTTGCATATGATTTAGTAATGAAAAAAGCTAAAGGGGAAAATATTATAACTGAAAAACATTTTGAGAAAACTTTATATGATTATATTAGAAAATACATAGATAAAAATATGGAAAATATTATATCAAAAGCGAAAAAAGAAAAAGAATTAATGATGAAAATTTTATTTGAACCAGAAAGTGTTGAATTTGATATAAGTGATGATAGAATAAAATTCCTATATTTAAATGGGGTAATAGATGACTGTGACGGTAAATGTTGTGTAAAAATACCGTTATATTATAAAAAGTTATACAATCATTTCAAACCAGAAATTAATGGTGAAAGAAATAAAATGCTAAAATTTGAAGAAGATTTAAATAAATATATAGATGAGAATAAAAATTTAAGATTAAATGAATTGTTAAAAAGATATACAGAATACATAAAAAGTAGAGGAGCAGTAATGTTTAAAGGCAGGAATTATTATGAAGGTGTGTATCAATACAATCTTGATCAATTCTTAAGCGCATACATAGAATTACTTGGTGGAAAAGTATATCCAGAAACACAAATAGGTGGAGGAAGAATAGATTTAATGGCAATGTATAACAACAAAGAATATTTAATAGAAATAAAAGCTAATATAATAAAATATGAATACGAAATAGCAAAAAGACAATTAAAAGAATATATAAAAAGAAAAGGGTTAAAAGAGGGATGGTTGATAATTTATTCAAATACAATAAAAGATTTTGAATATATATTAGAAGAAGAAAATGGGATAAAATTACACATTTGGTTTATAAAAACAGATTTTGAAAGTCCATCAAAAATATAATAAGGCAGTATAATAATAAACATAAAAATTCGCCTTGCAAATATTTAAATAATTTTATTAAAATCTAAAGCCATTCCAATTATGGAATGGTTCTTATTTTCTTTTATTTAAGAGAGGTTCATTTCTAATTATTTTTTTATATCAGCTAAAAAATTTTGACTTTTTAAAATAAAATGATATAATTTAAATGTAGTAAATGTTAAAATTTTATGTAAAATAGTATCGGTTAGATATTAAAAAATATAGTCTAAGTTTAAAATTGAAATACAAAAAACACTAATTAAAAAAAGAGGTGTTGAATGTATGAATAATTCTACGATTGTTTTTAATCAAAAAAACTATCAATTATTAAATCTAGTTTCTGATATTGAAAGTGGTATTATTGCTCTCCCGGATATTCAAAGACCATTGTTTGGAACCAAACTAAAGTTAGAGATTTAATTGATTCCTTATATAAAGGTTTACCTGTTGGGACAGTGATTTTATGGGAAGTTGCCAATGAAAATAATTTTCGTTCTATTGGTAATGGAAGAAAAAGACAACCTAAATATCTTGTAATTGATGGTCAGCAAAGACTAACTTCTCTTTATTCTATAATAAAAAGTAAATCAATAATAAATAAAAATTTTAAAAATATAAAAATAAAAATTGCATTTAATCCACTCGAAGAAAAATTTGAGGTGAGTAATGTTGCTCTTGAAAAAGATCCAGAATGGATATCGGATATAAGTGAAATTTTTTCTAATTCTCCGACTTTTTCTCAGGCTCAGCCACAACAGAACACGCAGTAATGGAATTAAATGCTGAAGATGGAGAAAACAGACAATTTATAATGGTTCAATTACCAGAGCAAATTGATCCAGAAAAAAATAAAACAGCCTATGATTTTGTAAAAGATGAACTTGGAATTGAAAAACCGACTATTGCTGAAATAGGAAAAGAAAGAATTAGGAGAGCTGGAAAGAAAATAAAAGAAGACTATTTAGAAAAATATGAAAAAGAACTTGAAAAGAAAAAAAAGGAACTTAAAAAATTAAAAAACAAACTTTTTAGTGATGAAACTCAATCAAAAGTTGAAAAAATTGAGACTAAAATCAAAGAATTAGAAAAAAAATAGAGCACATAAAAAACTTAGATATAGGTTTTAGAGTATATAAAATAGATACTTCAAATATGAAAGAAATATATTATAATCCATCAGAATTAACACAACAGCAATTAACATTATTCGAAACCAATATAAAAGAAGATAGAAATGATGAGGATTTATTAACTCAAGTAATACTTGATCTTGGATTGGAATTGAATTTAAAAATAGAGGAAAAAGAAATAAAGGAAAAGAAAATATTTTTTGTAGAAGATAATTTATTAGCAGCATATTTTGGTGAAAGTATCAATGAAGAAATAATAAATGAAATAATTAAATGTAATCCATTGAGAATTGTATTCAGAGAAATAGCATTTAAAAAAGATGCTAATCGTTTTAATATTGAAGAACAGTTAAAAAAAGATTACCAAATATAAATGATAATGATATCGTTGTTCTATAGATGGTGATAAAAATGATATTGGATGAAATAAGAAAAGGTGAAAACAAAAAACTTGAATTAAAAGAAAAAATTCCATCAAATGAAGCTATTGCTAAAACAGTTGTAGCTTTTAGTAATACGAGTGGGGGTAAATTAATAATTGGAGTTAAGGATAATAAAGAAATAATTGGAATTGAAGAAGATAAAATATTTGAATATGAAGAAAAAATTTCTTCAATTATAAATGATTTATGTTATCCGACAATTTTACCAGAAATTTATGCTCAAAATATTGAAGGAAAAGTTGTTTTGGTTATAGAAATTTTTCGTGGTTCATTACTTCCTTATTATCTTAAGAGTAAAGGGAAATTAAAAGGAACCTATGTAAGAATAGGTTCAACAAATAGGGTTGCAGATGAAGAAATGATAGTCGAACTTCAAAGAAAGAGATTTAATAAAAGTTTTGATGAAGAAATAAATTTTGAAACTGATATTAAAGATATTGATTTAAATATAATTTATGATGAATTTAAAAAGATAGGTAAAAAATGTGATTACGATAAATTAAGAAATTTAAAACTTATAAAAAAAGTAAATGGTAAGGATTTGCCAACAAATGCCCTTTTAATTGCACTTGGTAAATTTGATAATACAATGATAAAATGTGCAAGATTTAAAGGCGTTACAAAAGAAATTTTTATAGATAAAAAAGAGTTTAATAAAAGTTTATTTTATAATCTAGAAAATTCAATTAAATTTTTACAGAATCATCTTAATTTAAATGCAGAAGTTAAAGGATTGCAATTAAAAGAAGATCTTGAAATTCCAATTTTAGCTCTTAGAGAGGTTTTAATAAATGCAGTAATTCATAGAAATTATTTAAGAAATAGTGATATTAAAGTTGCGATTTATGATGACATTGTTGAAATTGTTTCACCTGGAGGATTCCCAAATGGATTAACAATAGAAGAAGTTATGAATGGTAGAAGTGAAATAAGGAATAAAATTTTGGCAAATCTCTTTAGAGAATTAAAGTATGTAGAAACATGGGGTAGTGGTATTGAAAAAATTAAAAAGTTATGTAGAGAAAAGAATATTAAATTTGAAATAAAAGAGAGTGGCAATTTTGTAAGTGTTATTTTTTATAGACCGAAAATTAAAAGAAGCAAAAAAACATTAAGTAGTAGCGAAAAACCAGCGAAAAACCAGCGAAAAAATAGATTTAACAAACCAGGAAGAAATAGTTTATAATTTTGTGATTAAAAATAAGAAAATTAACTTGAAAATTGTAGAAAATATATTAAATGTAAAATCTGCAAGAGCAAGAGAAATTCTTAAGAATTTAACTAAAAAAGGTATTTTAGAAAAAAGAGGAAAAACAAAAGGCAGTTATTATATTTTAAAATTAAGAGATGAAGAATAAATTAAAGAATTATAAGATGGCATGTAAAATAACTGTTAATTACGGCTGTTTTTAGAACATAAAATTTATATAAATAATGATAAAGTTATCATTATTTATATAAATTTTATGTTCTAAAAACAGCCGTAATTAACAGTTATTTTAAGATGGCATGTAAAATAACTGTTAATTACGGCTGTTTTTAGAACATAAAATTTATATAAATAATGATAAAGAAAAAGTTATTTTTTTATGTTTGGAGGCGATTAGATGAAAAAATTACCAATAGTAATACAGAATTACAAATAATGGAGAACATTACGTATATAATCCATTTTCAATATTAAAATTCTTTCAAAAACAAGAATTTCAAAATTACTGGTTTGAAAGTGGATCCCCATCATTCTTATACAATTACATAAAAGGAGAAAAAATAGAATATGAAGACAAAATATATATATTTGAAATCAAACTAGACAAAAGTGCAATTGACGCAATATCTCAAATAAAAGAAAACCGGCTTGACCCCCGAAAATTAGACAAAAAATAAGAAAAACTCATTTTTTCACAGAAACGAAAAAATCAGAAAAATTATAAGAAGAAATAAAATCA
>NZ_FQUI01000031.1 GCF_900129175.1 Marinitoga hydrogenitolerans DSM 16785 | reverse complement strand
CGGATGTTCATCAAATAATTTTTGAACTTTTCTATATGATTTTTTAGCCATTTTTAACAACATTAGAATTTTAAGAATAGCTTTATCTGAAAATTCTTTTTTTCTACCAAATGAGTATTTCGGTTCGTTAAAAAATATATCTATAATATTGAAAATAAATAAAATTTCTTTTTTTACAAAAGATGTATTGATTTCTATTCTTTTTTGTGCTAACATTGAATTGGGCACTCCTTTCTTTTGTTTTTTGGCTCAATTCAATGTTTCTACATTGAATCAAGGAGTGCCTTTTTTGCTTCTTACTAATTGGACGTCCTAAGAAAACTCTAAGTAAATACTAAAAATAAAACAAATTTATTGGAACATACCCTGGTGGAAGATGGTAATATAAAAACTCTGAGGATATTCCTCAGAGTTTTTCGACGTAGTCGACAACCTCGACAAGTTTCGACTATCTTCGACAAATTTAATTTATATACAAATATTTACTTTTTCCTGAAAGTCTGTAAATTCCATTTTGTTCAATTATTATCCCAGTTTTTAATAATTTATCAAAAATAGAATATGCTGTAGATCGTGGGAATTTTTTATTTTCTATCGCTTTTTTTAATATTTCTTCTCTCTTACCTGGAAACAAATCTTCATCTATCATTAATTTTTGTTTTTCTGTCAAAGAAATTTCATTTAAATACTCATTTACAATATTCTTTATTGTTTCTTCAGCAAACATTTTATCAATTTTACTTAATTTCTTAGATAATGCTTCAAAAATCAACTTTTGAGTTATCCAAAAAGCATCTCTCGGATTACCATCAGAATAATCTACAATTAGGTCTATTACACTTTCATCAAAATAATAAATAAATTCTTTTATTCTTTTTATAAGAATTTCCTTTATCTCACTATTAGTAAATTCTCTTAAGTATATAATATCTTTTATCACATTTTCTAAATTCCCACTCTCATTTCTATGCATTCTATCAAATTTATATTCTCTATATATAGAATATGGCAATGAAACCATAACAACAAAACCTTCCTTTTGTAATTCCAATTTTAAATTATCTAAAACTAATAAAACTTCTTTTTTGCTTTCTTTATCTAGTTCATCAATTATTAAAACAACCTTTTTATATTTTTTTATCAACTCATCAGTTAATTTATTCAAATATTCTTTAGCTTTAAAATAATTAAACCTTGGAATTTTATGTTTTTGATTAGATATATCTCCATTGCCAAAAAAATTTATTCCTATTGCAAACCCTTTTATATAAGATATTTCCTCTAAAATCCATTCTTTTATTTCACTGGATATTTCTATATCTTTTTCTGTTTTTACAGATATATTATATAAAATATCGTATAATATTGTATCCTGACTTTCTCTTTGAGATAAAGATATTTTTATAGTATAAAAATCTGTATGTATGTTGTTTATAACTGTGGTTTTGCCTATACCAGTCTCTCCACATATTCCATATATTCCATATGGTTGATAATTTATAATCAAATTAATCAACTCAAATTCTTTATCTCTATTTACAAGTAAATTTTTATTTTTTTCATCTAAAGGTTTATCTATAAGTCTTTCTATTATTTTTCCTAATTCCATTATTACACCTCTTTGTATAATATTATAATTTATTATTTACATATATTATACCATATTATCTTCGACATAGTCGACAACTTCGACAAGTTTCGACTATCTTCGACAATATAAAAACTCACAAATTTTTTTATTTCATTATTGACGGACTTTCAAAATTGGTTTTTATAAACCAAATATGTAATTTTATTCCATTTTCTTCTTCTATTATATATTCAAAATCTTTTATAGTATCCGAATATATTATCAGCCATCCCTCTTTTAACCCTTTTCTTTTTATATACTCTTTTATTTGTTTTTTTGATTTTTCATAATCATTTCCTGTTATGTTTGCTTTTACTTCTATTAAGTATTCTTTGTTATGTATATTTATTAATAAGTCTACTCTTCCTCTATATCTTTTCATTAATTTGTTTAAATCAAGTGTTCCGTCTTCTTTTAGATATGGTTTTGTTGTATCTTTTATTGTTGCCATATAAGTTTTTTCAGCATTAATTTCTGGTTTGAAATGATTGTATAACTTTTTATAATATAACGATACTTTTACACAACATTTACCGTCACAATCATCTATTACCTCATTTAAATATAGGAATTTTATTCTATCATCACTTATATCAAACTCAACACTTTCTAGTTCAAATAGAATTTTCATCATTAATTCTTTTACTTTTTCATCAAATATTTGGCCTGTTTCCTTTTCGTGTTGGTTTAGTAAATCATATACTTGTTCTTTGGTAAAGTATGGTACTTCTAAATGTTCTGCTATGTTAAATGGACTAGCATTGTCTTCTAATATTCCTCTTAAATATCCCACGCTTATTAAAACTTACAATATTTTACATAAATTTTACATATTTTTTATCTTTTTTTTTTTTGTAAAATATTATTAAAATAATTCCCGGGAATTAAAAACTAACAACTACAGGGAGGTTAGAATATGATAACAAGATTAGACAATACTGGGGGAATATCAAATCAAATTCAATCATCAAATCAAACCCAATCATCAAATGAAACAACAAGTAAAAAAACAATAGCTGATAATATTGCTGAAACATTACGAAAAATACCAGAATCTACAAATTTTTGGGGTGATTTTGGTGCGGTTACTGCTGGTATTGGTGGAGATGGTCTAGTTTTTACATCATTTAATAATTTAAAATGATTAATTTTTTTGATTGGATTTTTAGTAAAAATTTAAATTCTAAATTTTACTTAATTGATAAAAATAAAAATATAATATCCAATACTCCTTTTAAAGTTATTTTAAAATCTAAGGATGCAAAAATTTACCAAAATAAAATTGTTAAATACATAAACTTTGATATATATCTTCATATATATTTTTATATGAATTTTAAATTAGAAAATTTTTCTATTTTGATTTTATTAAATGAAAATCATAATTTCAAACCTTTAATCGCTTATATTGACAGTACAAGTGATGTAGTAAATAATAATTTATTAAAATTTGGATATTTATTTATTCCATATAAATTATCAAGAAATACAGGAAATATAGAATTAAATATCTTCGTTAATGGAATACTTACAAAAAATTATAATTTAGATATTTTTACTGGTTCATATTTCAAAAAATTTTATTATTTTCCTAACATTATAGACTATAAATTTTAGGAGGAATTAAAATGAATACTCAAGATTTAAATGTAGAATACAGAGAATTTTTAAAAATAAAAAAGAAAAAGAGAAAGGTATTATACACGTTAATTTTTTTAACATTATTTCATATTATTATATTTATATCTTCAATTCAGAATAGTAATTTAGGACATTCCATAAGAAATTTTTCCATGTATATTTTTGTGGGAATTTCTTTAATATCGCTTTTTTCAAAAGAGATACGTTCATATTGGACTATAAATTTTAAGAAATTTTATGATAATTTTAAGGATTTCTCTTTAATCTTATTGATTGTAGCAACTCTATCAATTAAAATATTCACTAATTTATTTTTGAAAAAAACAACTAATTTTGATATTACAATATTTGTTTTTCTTTCACTTATCTCTTTTTTTTATTTTGTTGTTTTACAAGAATTTTTAACAAATTTATTTGAGAATAAATTTGTTAATTGTTTTGTTACCTCGTTTTTGTTTGCTTTGTTTTCTAATACTTTATTTACAGGGAATTATATTCCTTTCTATAATTATATGATAGGAGTTGCTTTCTCGTTAAGTGAATATTTTTTTGTTGGCTATATTACTCATAAAACCAAAAATTTTTATATCCCGGTTATTTTAATGTTAATTTAAATAGTTGAAATAATAAATTAAAGGATGATTATATGAAAAAAATAATTTATGTTTTTTTAGTTGTTATTTTACTACCTTTACTATTATTTTTAATATATCTAAAAGTAGATGTGAATGCCAAAATCAAAAAAAATAATTTAATAAATGAAACCTATAAATATTTAGAGAAATATTATTATAAAAATTTAGATACAAATTCATTACTAACAAATCTTTTATCTGGATTAAACAACAAATATGTGGGATACTTAGAATCTGGAAATAAAAAGTATAATCATGAATATAGATTAGGGTTTTATTTTCATTATGATTATGAAAGGTTTGTATTTACTGTAGATTTTGTTATAAAAAATTCCGAAGCATATAAAAAGGGAATAAAACCTAATGATATGATTATTGAAATAGATAATAATAAAATAATAGATATTGGTCCATATAAAGCTGTAAAATTACTGGATAGTAAAGAAATTGTTGAGCTAACAATTATTAGAAAAGAATTAGATACTCCTCGAAAAATAATTTTAAATAAAAAATATAATACGATTCCAACTGCTGTATTCACAAAATTTAATTTTAATGAAGAAAATATAGGTTATATAAAAATAAATTATTTTGAACAAGGAAATACAGTAAAAGAAGTAAGCAATATATTACAGGAAATCACTTTAAAAAAAGTAAAATATTTAATAATAGATTTAAGATATAATTTGGGTGGTGATTTTGATGAAGGACTAAAAGTATTATCGTATTTCACAGATAAAAAAATATTAGGAAAAATTATTTATAAGAATCAAAGTAAAATAATATATAGAGAGTCAATACCTTTTTTTAATAACTTAAACAATATAAAAAAGATTATTTTAGTAAATAAGTTTACTGTTTCAACTGCTGAATTTTTTACACAATTTTTTAAAGAAAATAAGTTAGCTACTGTAGTTGGAGAAAAAACATATGGCAAATCAGAATTAATAGGTTATTTTAATTTAGAAAATGGTGGAACTGTTTTTTTTCCTATTGGATACTTTGTTTCGGAAAAAGGTAAAAATATTTCAAAAACTGGTATATATCCAGACATTTATGTTGATGATCCGAATTTTGGAATATTTTTGGATTCTAAAAATTTAGAAAATGATACTGTAATAAAAAAAGCTTTAGATTTTATCTTTGAATATGAAAAAAATAAACAATATTTTTAAAAATTTTGTATATAAAATTACTTTGTCTATAAAAAGAAATTGAGGCAAAACACCTCAATTTTCTATTTCTAATGAAAAGTCTATATATTTTACTTCTGTTGTTAATTTTCCCATTGATATTATGTCTATATTATCATCAACATATTCAAGATAATTATTTTCATTAATTCCACCAGAAACTTCTATTATTATTTTTGGATATTCTCTTTTTAATTTTTTAGCTAATTTTTTTGCATTTTTTGAATCAAAATTATCAAGCATTATTATATCCACATTATTTTTAGCTGCTAAAAAAGCATTAGTTTCATTTTCTACTTCAATTTCTATTTTTTTAGTGAATGATTTATATTTTTTCACTACATTTATAGCATTTTCCACACCACCATATAATTTTATATGATTGTCTTTTATCATAATGCTTTCTGATAAATTCCATCGATGAGAATCTCCTCCACCATGTAATACAGCCATTTTTTCAAGATTTCCAAGTCCTGGAAATATTTTTCTAGTTGCAGCCAATCTGGTTTTTCCATCTATTTTACTTATTAAAGTATAAGTTTTTGTTGCTACTGCACTCATTAAGGAAAGTATATTTAACATAGTTCTTTCAACTATTAAAATGTTATAAGCATTTCCTCTTAGTTTACCTATAATTCCATTTTCAACAAAATCACCATCTTTAAAATAAAACTCTGCTTTTATTTCATATTCTTTTAATAATTTTTCTATTATTTCTATGCCAGACAACACAATATTAAAATTTTTTAAAATTATTTCTGCGGTAGTTTCTTTGTTTCTCAATTCATATGAAGCTATATCAAAAAATGAATTATCTTTTTCTATCCATTCTTTTAATAATTTTATTTCATATTCAAACATATTAACCCTCCATAAGTTTAAACATGTTTAATATAGGTATTTTTGCTTTTTCAATGATTTCTTCAGTTAAATTTATTTCATTATTTTCAAATAATAACGCTTCGTATACATTTTTCAAATTATTTTTTTTCATATTATTACATATTCCTAATTCTTTTAATGGATAAAATTTCTTGTTTTTAAAAGTTTTAGATAATTTGTGTATCATTCCAATTTCTGTCCCAATAATAAACTCTTTAGTTTCATCTTCTTTAGGGAATTTCATCATTTGACCAGTACTACCAATATATTCACATAAGTCTCTTACTTCTTTTTTTGCTTCTGGATGAACAATAATTTTTGCATCAGGATGTTTTTCTTTTGCTAATTTCACATCTTCTATAGAAAATCTATTATGTACATAACAATATCCTCTATCTCCAGGAATCGGTATAATCTTTTTACCTGTTTTTTCTGCAACATATGATCCTAAATTTTTATCTGGACCAAATAAAATTACCTCTGAATCTATTTTTTTTGCTATTTCAACAGCATTTGCTGATGTACATGTATAATCTGCTAACGCTTTACATTTTGCTGTGCTATTCACATATAATACTACAGGTGCATCAGGATATTTTTCTTTAAACTTTTTAATGAGTTCTGGAGTTAATGAATTTGCCATTGGACATGTTGCTCCTTTTGTTGGAACAATAATTTTCTTCGATGGATTTAATATTTTTAATGTTTCAGCCATAAAATCTACACCAAGAAATAAAATTCTATCATTTTCAATTTCTGTTGCAAGCCTTGCCAATTGCAATGAATCACCTGTAATATCTGAAATCTCTTGCAACTCTGGAATAACATAATTATGACCTAATATTGTATAATTTTTTTCTTTTTTCAATATTTTTATCTTTTCAATTAAATCTCTTGCAATAGCTGTTTTATTTATCATATTCATTTTATCCTCCTATTTTAAAATTCGAATATGTGTTTTTTAGTAAACTAACAATAGATAATGGAGCTAAATAACTGGTTTTCGGGTTTTTTGATGGGAAATTTTCAAATTTAAATTTGTAATTTCCAACTTTTGAATTTATTTCAACTATATGTATATTTCTTTCAACATTTGGATCTGCAATTATCCTTACATTAACTTTTTCAAAATCTCTTGCTGCCAAAGATAATGTAACAGCAACATTTACATTTTTTGGAAATTGTTTAATTGCTTCAATTGAATTCCCTTCAAAAATTATCTTTTCTTTATCAATATCAAGTCCAAAACTTTTTGGTGGTTTTCTTGTTGTTAAAGTTATTTTATTTAATTTATTATGAACAGCATTTATTAAATCTATTCCTCCTACAGCACCTGATGCAATATATACCTTACTATTAGAATTATTTAATTTTTTTACAAATTTATATCTAAAGATTTTATCTGCAAAAGCACCTGTACTCAATATCACAAGATTTTTGTTCATTTCTAAAATTTTTATCCCATACTCTTCTAAAGCTTCTACAGAAGCTACTTCTATAACAAAATCTACATTTAAATTATTTAAATCTTCTATATCTGCATAATCTATATTTTCAAATCTCTTTTTCAATATTTCTATTTTTTCTTTATCTTTATCAAAAAAATACGCTTTTTCTATACTATTTTCTAATTCTTCTAATATGATTTTAGCTGAATTTCCTGCACCTAAAAAAAATAATTTCATTTTTCTCCTCCTCAAAAAATTAATCATATTTTTTTATTTACTTTATTATACAACAAGTGTAAATAAATGTCAAATTGTGTTTTTTTATTTAATAAAATATAATTGACTAATCATACTATCTATGATATAATATATTTGAATAAGTATTCATATATAAAAGGTGGTGAAGATAATGGGTAAAATAAAAAATAAAAATGAAATTGATGTATGTCAAACAATTGAAGTCCATAACGAAATTATAAAAAAAGTAAGAGATAAAATTCCCGAAGAACGAATTTTAAATAAATTAACTGAATTATTTAAAGTCATTGGGGATAGGACAAGAATGAAAATTTTGTATACTTTATCTCAAGTTGATGAGATGTGTGTTTGTGATTTATCCTATGTTCTTGAAAAAACGCCATCTGCAATTTCTCATCAATTACGCGTTTTAAGACAAACTGATCTAGTAAAATTTAGAAAAGATGGAAAAGTTGTATACTATTCTTTAAATGACGAACATGTAAAAGAATTGCTTAAGGTCGGGTATATACATATAACAGAGGAATAATTTTAACTTTAGTTAGGAGGAAAAATAATGAAAAAAAGCCTTTTTTTTCTATTAATAATGATATTTACTGTTCAAATATTTTCGCAAAAATTTTTAATCCCTATCGAAAATTCATATATTACTTCTTCTTTTGGGGAGTATAGAGATACTGGAAATAAACCTCATTTTCATACTGGTATTGATTTTTCTTCATTTGCAAGAGTTGGATATCCTGTTAAATCTGCAGATGATGGATATGTTTATAAAATTTGGTTAAATAATAAGATTTATGGTAATACTATATTTATTTATCATCCTAATTATGACATTATAAGTGTTTATGCTCATTTAAGCGCATTTAACAATATCGTTGATAATATTGCTAATTCAACAAGAAATGAATTTGGAGATACTTTTACAGAAATTATATTTCCTGAAAATGAAATAATGGTTTCAAGAGGAGAAGTTATTGGATTTTCTGGAAAAAGTGGGGAAGCTACTGTTCCAAATGTTCATTTTGAAATTAGAAAAATTATAAAATCAGGAAACAAAAATACTGAAATAATAAAAGATGCTATTGAATTTGTTGATTATACTGAGTTAAGAGAAAAAAAATTAATGGCCTTAAAAATACGATCAGGAAAAAATACTATTGAATTAAAAGAAAATGAATTAGTTGAAATTCCTTTTTACACTATACCAAAACTTGAAGTTAATATACTACAATTTCTTGGAAAAAATACACGGATAATACCAAAATCTATTTCACTAAAAATTAATGATGAGCTTATATATAAAATTGAATTTGATCAAATACGACAAGATGAAATGTATTCGCCTGGTTTAGTTTTTGGACATGGTTCGACAATATTTAACTATTGGATAAAACTTTACTCATCATCAAATATTACTCCAATCAAAGTAAATAGATGGAATGAAATTCTTTTTGATTTAGGTAATAAAGCCTTAGCAGAATTGATATTAGAAGATATGTGGGGGAATATTAAAACATATAAATTAATCTTAAAAAAGGAGAGCTAAATTTTAAGCTCTCCTTTTTTTGAACAAATATTTATCATTACTTTTTTTGCTTTTAGGTTTTTCATAGCTTAATATAGATGTAATTACAAATATTGTAATTATATAACTAAAAATAACTCCTAATAATAAAAGAACTCCAAAACCAGCAAATCCTCTATATTTTGAAAGAATAAATGAACCAAATGCAACACCTGTTGTTAAAGTTGTCATAGTGATTGCTTTACCTGTACTAAAAATTGTTGTTTTTAAATTCTTTTCTCTTCTATATCTGTGAATTAAATGTATACCATCATCAACACCTATACCAATTATTAATGGTAATGCTATAATATTAACCACATTAAATTTGATTCCAAACCATCCCATCACACCTAACATAAATATTATGGACAATATCATTGGTATCATAGCTAAAATTGCATACTTTAAACTTTTCATATCTAAAATTAGTATAATAAATATAAATAATAAAGTTATTAATAATATTTTTTTACCTTCTTCTGCTGATATTTGAACAACCTTTAAAAATATCAATGCTGTTCCACTAACATCTTTAGAATTTAACTCCTTTAATTCTTTAAAATATTCCTTTTGATAATCAGAATTCCAAATATCTCCATTTGAATATGCTGTTGTTATTATCATTCCATTGCTACCTAAATAATTTGATTTAATATCTTCTGGTAAATTTTCCTGTGTAATGATTTCTTTATCATTTAAATTATTTTTTAATTTTAAAATTGTATTGATTATTTTATTCTGTATTAAATTTAAAGAGTCTTTATCTTTTTTTATTATTTTTTGAAGTACTCCCGATGTTGTAATTTCTTTTAATTTATTTCCTAAATCTTTATATCCTAATAAATTTAAAGATATTGATGCTTTTAATATGTTGAAATTCAATTTATTTATTTCTAACTTTAATTGATTTAAATCTAAATCACTTTTAACAATTTTAGTGTTTTTTATTTCACGTGCTTTTTTTATTCTTTCAATTTGTAAATTCTTATCAGGCAAAAATGGCACAATACTATCAACTTGATAAAATACCTTTAGTTTTTTTAATTTATTATATAATTCCCTTGCTTCAAAAATATTTTTATTTATAAATATTGTGTTATCTGGTGAGAAATTAAAATTTTCCAATATCTTTTGATTTAATTCCAAACTTTCTAAACCTTTTGCTTCAATTTTCATCATATCTTTTTCAAATTCAACTGCAGGTATTTTTATAAATGAAAATATTAATAACAATATTGTTATCAATAAAATTACTTTTCTATATTTTGAAATATCTATATTTATACTAAAAATTTTTCCTGGATCTTTGTATTTATTGCCATATCTATATAATAAAATTGTTAATCCAAAAATTGAAGCTAACAATGTAAAAATAATCCCAGAAGATAAAACAATTCCAAATTCTTTAAATCCTGGAAATGAACTAATTGCGAATATCCCCATACCAATTGCTGTAGTAATTGCACCAGCAATAATACCTCTGATATTTTTTTCAAAAATACCAATAATAGAATTTTTAATATTATATCCTTTATTTCTAAGCTCTATAAACAAAGAAATCATATGAATAGAGTAATCTATTCCTAATCCCGCTAATATTGCTGCCATCATAACAGTCATTATATTTAATGAGCCTACTGTTAATTGTGTAAATCCTATTGTCCATATAATACCTAAAATTAATGGAATAACTGCTAAAATCATATATCTAAAACTTTTAAAACCTAACATAAATATAGTAATAATTAAAAATATTGAAACTATTGTTGCTATACTCATATCTCTTTCGATAGTTACCATTTCATCTCTTGCTATAACTAATGTTCCTGTTAATCCAGCTTTTACATTATATTTTTCAGCTTCTTTTTTTATCGTATTTTCAATAGAATTAACTAAATTAACCACTTTTTCAATATCATTAGAACTAATTGTTGGTCTAATTATTATTAAACCAAAATTACCTTTTTTTGATAACAAATATTCTTCACCAAAAAGTAGTGATTTTAAATTTTCTTCAATATTTTCATTTTTATCTATTGATTCTAATAAATTTTTAAATGAATCCAACATATATTCAAAACGATACTTTTCTTGTATAGACATTTTATACCCATTTTTATTTTCTTCAAAAATTGCATTTAATGCTTTAAAAAAATCTACTATATTTGTTGATGTATATATTTTTTTAAAAAAATCTTGCTCTTTATCTTCAGTTAATAAAAATAGATTTTTTTCCAAAAATTCTATTGGTTGTTTATAATAAATAGCATCAATATGATCCATAGCTTTCAATTTTTCTGAAATGTTATTTATATAATTAATAATATTTTTTTTATCTCCCTCAATTCCTATGATTATATTATCAACACTTTTAAAATTTTTCGTTGCTTTTTTATATACCTCAACATATGGATCATCCTTAGGCAATAAATCTAAAAAATTGGGTCTAATAACAATCTTTGTTGATAAATATATTCCTACTAAGGTAATTAAAATTAGAATAACCGTTATAACTTTCACATTTCTTACTATAAACTTCCCTAAGTTTTTCATAAACTCACCTCGATTTCAAAAATAGACCGATTACTCGGTCTATTTTCATTTTATATTTTTTATATTTTTATATTTTTTCTATTTTTTTAAAATTCTCAATGAATTAAAAATAGCTATAAGAGTCACACCAACATCTGCAAAAACTGCGCCCCACATATCTGTTAACCCTAAAGCCCCAAGAACTAAAAATAATATTTTTATTCCTAATACTAAAATTATATTTTGCCATGTTATTTTCATAGTTTTTCTTGAGACTTTAATAGAATCTATTAGCTTTGAAACATCATCATCCATTATTACAACATCAGCTGCTTCAATTGCTGCATCTGAACCAAGTCCTCCCATTGCAATTCCTACATCTGCTCTGGTTAATACTGGTGCATCATTTATTCCATCTCCAACAAATGCTGTTGATATACCATCATTATATTTTTCAAAAAACTTCACTTTATCTCCTGGTAACAATTCTGCAAAATATTCATCAATTCCTATTTTTTTCGCAACATCTTCAGCGACTTTTTTATTATCTCCTGTAAGCATTACTGTCTTTTTAACTCCCAATTTTTTTAATTCTTTAATAACTTCTTTTATACCTGGTTTAATTTTATCTGAAATTCCTATGTATCCAACAAACATTCCATCTACAGAGACAAAAACAATTGTTCCATTAAAATTAATTTCAGGTATTCTTATATTGAATTTATCCATTAACTTTTTATTTCCTACAAGAACATCCTTTCCTTTAATTTTCGCTTTTATCCCATGACCAGAAATTTCTTCATAATCTTCTATAAAATTCTTTTCGAAATTTTTTCCATACTTTTTCTTTATTGAATCTGCAATAGGGTGATTAGAATGTTCTTCAGCATATGCAGCTATTTCTAAAATCTCATCTTCGCTTATTCCATTATATGTTTTTATTTCAACTACTTCAAAAACACCTTCTGTTAAAGTACCTGTTTTATCAAAAATAATAGTATTTAAATTTTTTAAAACTTCTAAATAATTTCCTCCTTTTACAAGAACACCCCTCTTAGATAATCCGCCTACACCTGCAAAATAACCAAGAGGTATCGATACTACAAGACCACATGGACATGAAATTACAAGAAATATTAATGCTCTATATATCCATTCATTAAATGGAGCTCCTGTTAATAACGGCGGTAATGTTGCTAAAGCTATAGCTAAAAATACAACAACTGGTGTATAATATTTAGCAAATTTAGTTATAAGTTTTTCTGTCTTTGCTTTTTTTGCAGCAGCATTTTCTACCATATCAAGAATTTTTGATATTGTTGATTCTGAATATTCTTTCTCCACTCTTATTGTTATCAAACCATTTAAATTTATAAATCCACTCATAACTTCATCGTTCTCTTTTATACTTCTTGGAAGAGATTCTCCTGTTAAAGCTGATGTATCTGCCATTGAATTTCCTTTTATAATTACACCATCAAGAGGTATTCTTTCTCCGGGTTTTACTACTATTAAATCACCTTTTTTTACATCTTCTGGAGATACTCTAACTTCTTTACCGTTTTTTAATAAATTAGCATAATCAGGTCTTATATCTAAAAGCGCTTTAATAGATCTTTTAGAATTATCTACAGCAAGATCTTGTAATAATTCTCCAATTTCAAAAAATACCATTACACCAACAGCTTCTGGATATTCTCCAATTGCGAAAGCACCAAGTGTCGCTATACTCATCAAAAAATTTTCATCAAAAACATTTCCTCTTAAAATGTTTTTGAATGATCTTTTTAAAACTTTACCTCCAGATATTAAATACGCTACAACATACAATATAACTTTTAAATAAAATGGATCTTTTAAAAGAAGTGCTGTTATAAATATAGCAAGTGCTGAAAATAATCTTATAATTTCAAGCTTTTTATTAAAACCTTCTCCATGATTATGTTCATGACTGTGATCGTGATCATGATTATTACTATGTTTTTCTTCTTTTTCGTATACATCTACTTCAGATTCTATTTTTTTTACTAACTTCTTTATTTCTTCTATCTTATTTTCATCATTAACTTTTACTGTTAATGTTTTAGTAATAAAATTTACCGTGACATCTTCAATGTCATTAAGTTTTTTCACATTTTCTTCAATTTTTGCCGCACAACTTGCACAATCTAATCCTTCAAGCATTAATTCTTTTTTCTTCATAATATTCCTCCTTCAATTGAATATTTGAATATTCATTCATATGTATGATATCAAAAAAATACTATAAAGTCAACTGTTTTTATTACTATAAACTTAATTCTTTTTTACTATTTGAATATTTGAATATTAATTCATTTATTTTTAAAAATATAAGCTGGTTTTATATACCAGCTTATATTTTATCTATTAATTCTTCAGTACTATCTGCAATAATAGTATCTTCATTTTTTTTGAAAAATAATTTAGAATGACAAATCTTACATTCATCTAAACAGTTTTCTATTGAATATTCAATGTTTTTTTGATTTAAATATTCTATAAATTCTTCTATACCTTTATTATTTTTACAAACTTGAATCACAAAAACACCTCCCCTCTTATATAGGGTTTCAAAATAATTATAATAAATATTTTTAAATTTAAATTTAAAAATAAATTACAAAACACCCTGAAAATCAGGATGTTTTGTAAAAAAAAGATTTATTTCTCTAATTTTAAAAGTTTTGCATTTATTGCAACAATAACTGTACTTAATGACATAAATACTGCTCCAAGTGCCGGGCTTAAAAGAATACCCCAATTATAAAGTACACCTGCAGCTAAAGGAATAGCAATTACATTGTACCCTGTTGCCCATAATAAATTTTCTATCATTTTCTTATAAGTATTTTTTGCCAAACCAATAATTGCAACAACATCTCTAGGATCACTTCTAACAAGAACAATATCAGCTGATTCCACAGCTACATCTGTTCCTGCTCCTATGGCAATTCCAACATCAGCTTGAACTAATGCTGGTGCATCATTTACACCATCTCCTGTCATTGCTACAACTAAATTTCTTGATTGAATTTCTTTTATCTTTTGAGATTTTTCATGTGGTAAAACTTCGGCAAAATATTCATCAAGTCCTAATTCATCGGCAACCCATTTTGCAACTTGTTTGTTATCTCCTGTAAGCATCATACATTTTATTCCCATTTCTTTTAATTTAGCTATTGCTTCTTTTGATTCTGGTCTTATTATATCAGCAAGAGCTATAGCTCCTTTTAATTCTGAATCGATTAATACATATACAACTGTTTTTCCTGCCGAATGTAATTCATCAATTTTCTTATTTTCAACTTTTATATTATTTTCTCTTAAATACCCTGGACTAACAACCATAACATGTTTTCCTTCAACATTTCCTTCAGCACCTTTTCCAGGTATTGCTTTGAAATTATCTACTTTCATACGATTTTTTGCTGCATTAGCTATAGCTTTAGCTATTGGATGTTCAGAATGTAATTCTATTGAAGCAGCATAATTTAAAATATCTTCTTCAGTCATATCTTTTGAAAGGTTAATAATATCAGTTACACCAAATTTCCCCATCGTAAGTGTTCCTGTTTTATCAAAAACAATTGCTTGAATATTTCGTGCTCTTTCAAAAGCTACACGATCTCTAATAAGTAATCCATTTTTTGCAGAAATTGCAGTTGATACTGCAACAACGAGCGGAACAGCCAAACCAAGAGCATGAGGGCAAGTTATAACCATAACAGTAACTGTTCTTTCAAGCGCAAACACAAAACTTTTTTCCATTATCCAGGTCCATACAAAAAATGTCAACGCACCAGCAGATAAAGCTATACCTGTTAACCATACAGCAGCACGATTAGCTAAATCCTGTGTTTTTGATTTACTTTCCTGAGCTTCTTTCACGAGTTCTATAACTTGAGAAAGATATGAATCTTTTCCGGTGTTCTTAACCTTAACTTTTAAGGAACCTTCTCCATTAATAGAACCACCAATAATCAAATCATTTTTCTTTTTAGTTACTGGTTTACTTTCTCCAGTAAGCATAGATTCATTTAAAGAACTTTCTCCTTCAATTATAATACCATCTGCTGGTACTTTTTCTCCTGGCTTTACAACAACAATATCTCCTGTTTTTAATTCTTCAAGAGGTATATCTACCAAAGAACCATCTGGCATAAGTTTATGCGCATCGGAAGGCATCAGTTTTGCTAGTTCTTCTAAAGCTCTAGATGCTCCCATTACCGATTTCATTTCAATCCAATGTCCTAATAACATAATGTCTATCAATGTTGCAAGCTCCCAAAAGAATATTTCTCCTTCTAATCCAAATACAACTGTACTACTATAAATATATGCGGTACTTATAGCCACAGCTATTAAAGTCATCATTCCTGGTCTTTTTTCTTTTAACTCTTCATAAAAACCTTTTAAAAATGGATAACCACCATAAAAATATATTATTGTTGATATTCCAAAAAGAACATATAAATCCCCCGAAAAACGCAAAACATCTGAAAGTCCAAATAATTTTTGGACTAATGGTGATAATGCTAAAACTGGTATTGTTAGAATTAAAGAAATCCAAAAACGTTTTCTAAAATCCGCAACCATATGTTCATGATGACTATGATGATCATGACCAGAGTGTTCATGATGTTCGTGTTTCATAGATTCATGACCAGAGTGTTCATGATGTTCATGTTTCATAGATTCATGACCAGAATGTTCATGATGTTCGTGTTTTCTTTCATCCATTTATATCCCCTCCTTTAGTAATAGATGTTTTCAAAAGAAAAAGTTATATTTCTAACAATTACAATTACAATTATAATTATACTATTTTTATCCGATTTATACAAACTATAAAATAATTCAGTTTTTTAAAATAAATACTTTTTATTTAATTCTTTCAAAGGAAAAATCTTTTTAGATATATAATTCAATTATAATGGTAAAAAAGCACACCCTTAACAAAAATGTTAAGGGTTGTGCTTTAAAGATTTATTTGTTTTCCATATTCATTTCATTATCATTATTTTCGTCTTTTGATTGATCTTTATATTGATAATAATCTTTTGGATAATTCATCATATTTTCATATTCATTTTCATTCATCATATTTGAATAACCATATCCGCCCATCATATTCATCATACCCGGATAACCATATCCATCCATCATATTCATCATACCCGGATAACCATATCCACCCATCATATTCATCATACCTGGATAACCATATCCACCCATCATTCCATAAGCAAAATTCTCTGGTATTATATATATTTTATTGTCTATTTCTACAGATGTTACTATTAACTCTTCAATTTTTGAAAAACTATATAAAACTACAGCTTTAACTTTAATTTCTTTTCCTTCGACTATTGGTAAATCATTATAAAACATATACATATTGTCTAATCTTAATATATAATAAATTCCTTTTTCGTCTACAGCTAATGCTACAGGCATTTGTTCATTTAATTCAATAATTTTCAAATCAAAATTTGCTGATATTATTGATTCATTATTTTCATTTACTGTTCCTAAATTTTCACCATGAGCAAACATTAATGATAAACTCAAAATTAAAACAATTCCCATTAAAAACTTATTTTTCATTGTTTCGCCTCCCTATTCTATAAGTTTCTTTTTTCTCATATACTCTTCTTCTGTTATCTCACCATTTACAAATTTTTCATTTAAAATTCTCAATAAATCTTCATTGCTTGTTTTAACATTTGATTTTTTCAAATTGTTGGGTTTAAATAAATTTTTAAATAAAAAATATACTATAACCACCAATAAAATCATAAATCCAAAACCTATTAAAGAACCTATAATTCCACCATATCCATAAAAAAAACCACTCCAACCCCAACAAGGCATAACTCTCACCTCCTAATTAAAATATATTATATCTCAATCCTACTATCCAATTAAATTTAAAAGTATTATTTATAATATTTCCGACATTATCTTTTACTCCAACTTCTATAATATATTTATTATCAAAAGCTATCCCGCTACTTAATACAACATCTATTTTTTCATAATCTGTGATATCTTTTATTTTATTTTCTATTGCTATTCTAAACGGAATATATATTGTATTTTCCTTATTATTTTCTTTAATTATTCTTTTATAAAACATCATATGCATCATTGGGAAAACAAATAAATTATTTGTTTTAAATCCTGTATTAACTATATCGATTCCAATTTTTAGATCATTTAAATTAATATTTTTATTTGGATATATTAAAATTTCACTAAAATCTTTTTTATAATAGTTATCTATAGCTAAAGGGATATTTGTATATAAAGAAAAAATATTTATTCTACCATATATATCAAAATAACTTTTTGTTTCATCATTTAAATATGTTTTATTAATGGTTTCAATAGAAAAATCTACTATATTACTAAACGATACTATTACAACACTCAAAATAGTAAATATTAATATTATTTTTTTCATAAAAACACCTCACATTATTTAACAGCATCTAATCTACTAAGTAAAAGCCTTTTCTTTCTTAAATATTCTTCTTCTGTTATTTCACCATTTACAAATTTTTCATCCAATATATCTAAAGCTCTACTACTTCCTTTATATTTTTCTTCTAACATTGGTTGTCTTGAATCACTCATTGATCGTTCATTATGATGAGGGTATTCTCGATTGTGATGAGAATTATGAAAAAAACCTCTTCCAAAACCTCCACATGACATAATTTCACCTCCTAAAGTTGAAAATTATTATATATTTTTAATTTTTCGATAATTTCTGGAATATATTTAGTTTTTGCAATATTTTTATCATATATATGTATAAAATAATATGATATAACCATGCCACTTAAACCAACAAGAAAAGAGATAATTTCATTCAATCCAATAACAAATAATACAATTGTTAATGCTATCATTATCAGTAATGGAATACCATACATAATGAATGCTGCTCGTGATTCAAGAGAGTCCTCTTTTTTTATGTAGACAAAATCATTTCTATTTAAGTTCATATTTGATTTATTAATAGCTTTAATTTTTTTGTTAGGATCACCTGTTAAATTACATGAACCTTTTATAACACAAGAACTGCAATTTGCTGCTTCTAAAGCTTGAACATAAATATATTCATCATCAATATCTACAACTTTCATCAATTCTTTCATAGAAATCACCTCGGATATTTCCAAGAAACTTTATTCAATAAGCTTTTTCTTTCTTAAATATTCTTCTTCTGTTATCTCACCATTTACAAATTTTTCGTTCAATATTCTTAAAGCATCTTCTTTTGCACTATTTTTACTCTGTGTTTCTGTTAAATTTTTTACTGCATCTGGGTTTTTCATTATATACCATATTATTAATATAATTAAAAGAAATCCAAAAAACATCATAATTTTCACCTCACTTTAAATTTTTTAATATTAATTCTTTTTTTCTAATATACTCTTCCTCGGAAATTTCACCTTTAACTAATTTTTCATTCAAAATTTTTAATATTTCATACTCACCACTTCTTTTACTTTGAGACATATTTTTAATATCAAAATTTCCATTAAAAAATATTTTTTTTACTATGAAATAAACCACTACAAGAAATATTATTAGAAAAATAAAACTTATAAATGAACCTATTAATCCATATCCGTATCCATAAGGTCTAAAACCAGCCCAGCCCCAACCATGCATCATAATTTTTCACCTCCTTTTATAGACTATTGATGGCTCTTTTCAATGATTCTTCTATTTCTTTTGCAATTTCATATACCGCATCATTTTCTGTTGAACTCATTGCAATTGTAGGTTTTATCGCTGCTACTACTGTTTTTTCACCTTTTTCATAAACTATAACATTACATGGTAAAAAAAGACCTACATTTTCTTCTGCCAATATTGCTTTATGTGCATTTTTAGGATTACATGCCCCAAGAATTGTATAGTGTTTAAAATCTATACCTAATTTTGCTTTAAACTTTTCATCGAGATCAATTCTCATTAAAATTCCAAAACCCTCTTTTTGTAATTCTTTATTCAATTTTTCAATTGCTTCTTCAAAATCATAATTTGTTTCTTTTAAAATTCCATATTTCATTTTTACTCCTCCTTTTTTTATTTTTTTGGTACCCCTATACGGGTGGGACAACTTTAGTATATCATACTTTCCTTAAAATTTCCTTAGAATTATTCATTTTCTTCAATTAATTTTTCTATATAATTTATTTCGTCAACTACTTCATTTAATTTTTTCAGTACAACATTTACATTCAAACCTTTATCTTTACAACTATCTTTTAAACTGCTCATTTTAGCACAACATATATCAAACCCAAAATTTTTTAAAGCATCAAAAAGTTTATTATCCATATCCATAATTTCTTTTAAACTCATATTTTCATTAATTTCTGGTAACATATCATCCTCTCCTTTCTATTTTTTCATTATTTCCATAGATAAGTCTATTTCTTTTTTTATAATATAATCAACTTGATTTATTATATCTATAATTTTTTCATATTTTAATTCACATAACACATTATTGTCTTTTTTTATTTTTTTTATAATTCCAGCATCTTCCAAAATTTTTAAATGTTGAGAAAGATTAGATTGAGAAATTTCTAATTCTTTTTTTATTTTTGATATATTATATTTTTTGGTACCAATAATTTCTATTATTCTTAATCTCAAAGGATGTGATAATGCCTTAAAAATATTTGAAAATTTAATATACTTAGTCAATATATATCACTCCAAAAATTATTTTTATTTAAAGAGTCTTGTTTATATAGCACATTATTTCTTCCAACTCTAGAATTTTCTCATTTACTTCATATGCATTTTTCGATTTCACAGCATCTTTAACACAACTTTCAAGATGAGTATTTAAAATTTGTGCATTTGCCTTTTTTAACAATGATATTGAAGCTAATATTTGTTTTGAAACATCTATACAATATCTATCATCTTCTAACATTTTAACTACTGCTTCCACTTGTCCTTTTGCTGTTTTCAAAATATTTAATCCCTTTTTATTTTTATGCATAATATCACTCTTTCATTATTATATTTTTATGAAAGACCGGCCTAAAAGACCAGTCTTTCTATAATTTTTAGTGGCAACAACCGCCTTTGTTTTTTTTATGATCTTTATGATCTTTATGTTCCATATGATGTCCATGATGATGTTTTTCATGTTGATTATGATTATGTTCCATATGATGTTCTTCATCATCATTTTCTTTAATCTCTTTAACTTCATAACCCGCTTCATCTACAGCTTCCTTAATCAAATTATCATCTAAATTTTCTCCTTCTATAATTGCTTTTCCAATTTCAACTTTTAAAATTTTTAGTCCTGAAATCTTTTCTAATTCTTTAGTTACATGCATAACACAATGATCACATGTCATTCCTTCAATAATAATCACTTTTTTCATAATTTCTCCTCCTTTTTTAATTTTTAGGCTTAAATGTTTTTAATCTTAAAGCATTTAGTAAAACAGAAACAGAACTAAATGACATAGCAGCTGCAGCAATCATAGGACTTAATAAAGGTCCTCCAAATATATGCAATACACCTGCTGCTATAGGAATACCTGCGGTATTGTAACCAAAAGCCCAGAAAAGATTCTCTTTTATATTTCTAATTGTAGCTTTACTTAATTGGATTGCTGTAACTACATCTTCAAGGTCACTTTTCATAAGAATTATATCTGCTGATTCCATTGCAACATCTGTACCTGAACCTATTGCTATACCAACATCTGCTTGAGCTAACGCTGGTGCATCATTTATACCATCTCCAACCATAGCAACAATATCTCCTTTTTGCTGAAGTTTTTTAACTTCATTTGCCTTATCTTGTGGAAGAACTTCTGCTAATACAATATCTATACCAACTTGTCTTGCTATCGCTTCTGCTGTTTTTCTATTATCTCCTGTAATCATTGCAACTTTAATTCCCATTTTATGTAATTTTTCTATTGCACCTGCACTTGATGGTTTCACAGTATCCGCAACAGCTATTATTCCTTCAAGAATTCCATTTATTGCTATAAACATTGGTGTTTTTCCTTCGTGTGCCAACTTATTTGCTTCTTCATTTAATGAAATTTCAATATTTTTATCTTTCATAAGTTTTAAATTACCTAAATAAATATTCATTTTATCAATTTCTACTTCAATACCATGTCCTGGAATTGCCATAAATTTATTAATTTTCTTTAATTTTAAATTCTTTTCTTCTGCTGCTTTTACTATAGCCTCTCCCAATGGATGTTCCGATCCTTTTTCCGCTGAAGCTGCTATACTTAATAATTCATCTTTTGAATAATTTCCCTTTGTGTAAATATCTGTAACCTTAGGCTTCCCTTCAGTTATTGTACCTGTTTTATCAAAAACAATTGTTTTTATTTTATGTGTTGTTTCTAATGGTTCTCCACCTTTTATTAAAACTCCATATTCAGCGCCTTTACCAGTACCAACCATTATTGCTGTTGGAGTTGCCAAACCCAAAGCACATGGACATGCAATAACTAAAACTGCTATAAATATTGTTAAAGCGAATATTCCACCTGCACCTGCTAAATACCATGCTATTGCTGCCAAAATCGCTATTGCTATAACTATTGGTACAAAATAACCTGAAATAACATCTGCTAATTTTGCTATTGGTGCTTTTGATCCCTGAGCTTCTTCAACCAATTTAATTATTTGAGCTAAAGCTGTATCTTTACCAACCTTTGTGGCTTTAAATTTTATATTACCATTTTTATTTATAGATCCACCTATAACTTTATCTCCTATATTTTTTTCAACTGGAATACTTTCCCCTGTTAGCATTGATTCATCAACTGATGTATGCCCTTCAATAATAACACCATCAACGGGTATCTTTTCTCCAGGTTTTACAATAACAATATCTCCAACTTCCACTTCATCTACAGGAATTTCCAATTCTTTTCCATCTTGTAGTATTAATGCTGTTTTTGGTTGTAATCCCATTAGTTTTTTTATAGCTTCTGATGTCTTTCCTTTTGTAACACTTTCAAGATATTTACCTAAAAGAATTAAAGTTATAATAACTCCTGCCGTTTCAAAATACAAATCATTTGCATATTGGGTATTACCAAAATAAATTTGAATAGTTCCAAACAATCCATAAATTATTGCTGCTGAAGTACCTATTGCTATTAATGAATCCATATTTGGACTTAATTTATATAAATTTCTAAATCCTATTGTATAAAATTTATAACCAGCAATTGCAATTGGGATAACCAATAATAATTGAATAAGCGCAAAATTAAATGGATTTACTTCTGGATTTACAAATTCTGGCAAGTTTGCACCTAACAAGTGTCCCATTGAAATATATAATAACGGTATTGAAAAAATAGCTGAAACTACAAATTTTCTCCATAATGTTTTGATTTCTTTTTGACGCCTTTCTTTTTCAAAATCCACACTATCTTTTGAATCAACTTCAAGTGGTTTGTATCCTGCATTTTCTATTGCTTTTTTTATTTTTGATAATCTCGTAATAGTTGGATTATAAGAAACTATAGCTTTTTCTGTAGCAAAATTAACATTTACAGAAACAATTCCTTCAATTTTATTAATTTCTTTTGTTATCGCATTTGCACATGATGAACATGTCATACCTTCAATTGGAATTGTAACAGTTTTATAATCTACTGGAGATTCAACATCATAACCTACATCTTTTACTACTTCTTTAATTACTTCTTCGTTAATTTTTTCAGGATCAAATTTCAAAGTTAGTTTTTCTGTAGCAAAATTAACACTAACTTTTTCAATACCTTCTAATTTTCCTAATTTCTTTTCAATTGTTCGAGCACATGAAGTACACGTCATACCTATTACATTAAGTTCTTTTTCAACTGCTTTATTATCTTTTTCTAAAACTTCGTTATCTATCATATGAACTCCTCCTTTTTCTTTACCCCTGTGGTGGGGGGTGGGTTACATCTATAGTATATCCCTTAAATATTACAAATCAATGCGTTATTGTGTTTTTTATGTTAATTAAAAATGAAAATAAGATTAACCATATTGTTTTTTTATTATAGTTGTTGACATTTTCATACTGTAATAGTATAATATTACAGAGGTGATATAAATGTGGTTTTCTATAGATTTTCATTCGCATACTCCTGTGTATAAACAAATTAAAAATAAAATAAAAGAGAAAATTCTAAATAACGAATTAAAAAAAGAGATGTTTATTCCTTCAATTAGAGTATTAGCAAAAGAATTAGGAGTAAATTTAAATACCGTTGCAAGAGCTTATAGAGAATTAGAAAATGAAAATGTTATTAAATCTATACGCGGTTCTGGTTATATTGTTATAGGAATAAATGAAAAAGATTTCATTAATAATAAAATTGAAGAATTTAAAAAAGCAGTTGTTTCATGCAAAAGTGCAAATATTAAAAAAGAAGATCTATTTGAAATTATAGAAGATTTATTTGGAGGTGAATAGCATGATTTTAAAGATTGAAGGTTTAACAAAAAAATATGGAAATTTAATTGCAGTAAACAATATTTCTTTTGAAATAAATCGTGGAGAAATATTTGGATTATTAGGTCCAAATGGTGCTGGAAAAACTACAACTTTAAAATGTGTATTGGGGTTAAGAAAACGGAATAACGGTCAAATCCAAATTAATGGAAAAATTGCTTATTTGCCAGAAAAAAAACAATTATATAAAAGTTTAACAGTTGAAAAAATGATTGAGATTAATAATTTTTTGACGAAAGATTTTTCCATAAAAAAAGCATATGAATTATTAAGTGATTTTAATATAGATAAAAAAATTAAGATTTCTAATTTATCTCATGGAATGCTTACACAAATATATATTATACTTACTTTTTCACAAAACGCGGATTTATATATTTTAGATGAACCAACATGGGGACTTGATCCTTTAATGAGAAATAAAGTTTTAGATTTAATCAGAGAATTTACATATAATGGAAAAAGTGTATTATATACCAGTCACATCCTTTCTGAAGTCGAAAAAATTGCAGATAGAATTGCTATTATGTCTAAAGGACAAATATTAGAAATTGACTATCTTGATAATATAAAAAATAAATATACTGCCATATCACTTCCTAAAGAAGAAAAAACAAAAGGGTATTTATGGAAAAGTTTAGAAAAAGAAAATGTATGGATTGTTAAAAACAACAAAGGAGAACATATAACTATAGACGATATCTTCGAAGCTATTGTGAAGGGGGAATGGTAATGAAAAAAGAGTTTTATGAAATGAGAGTACGTTTTTTAATCTTATTTATAATAACTATAATCTTATTTTTTTCTATAGCTCCATTTCAAAAAATATATGTAAATATGATTGAAGAAAATATAACAGTTATAAAACCATATGCAGAAAAATTTGGTGTGGCAAATATAATTGAAAATTTAAATAATTGGAATTATTATATCTATACTCAATGGTTTGGAAAAAACTTTGGACAAATGTTACCAATTTTTGCTATTATAGCAGCATTTCCATTATTTTCACGTGAAATTGAAAATGGAACAATGGAATATTTAATGGTAAGAAAGTCAAGAGATTATATATTTTTATCAAAAGTATATAGTGGTTTGATTTTATTATTTTTACTTGTTATTTTTGGAAATTTATTGCCCATTATATATTCTAATTTATTTAACAAAAATTTTAATTCAATTATAGCATATAAATATATGATTCATGGTTTGTTCGGTGTATTATTTTGGTACGAAGTAACTATATTTTTTTCTATAATCTTTAATGATCAGGTTAAACCCATTCTTTCATCTATAGGTTTATTAGCTATTACAACAGCATTAGGATTCATAAAACCTTTAAATTTTCTAAATACTTATATCTATATTCTTGGTAATGATATTTTAAAATATGGAAAAATTGATTGGACTTATAGTATATACCTTTTTATTTTAGGAGAAATTATCGCTTCTTTAGCATATTACACTTTTAAAAACAAAGAAATCTAAGGGAGGTGTTTTTATGATAGTAACGACAGTTGGTTATGTTCCTGGATATGAATTCAAAGAAGTTTTAGGTATAGTTATAGGTAATACTGTTCATTCAAAACATTTAGGAAGAGATATTGCTGCTGCATTTAAAACATTGGCTGGTGGTGAATTGAAAGGTTATACAGAAATGCTCACTGAAGCAAGAAATATTGCATATGAAAGAATGATCGATGAAGCTGAAAAACTTGGTGCTGACGCTATTATTGGTATGAGATTTTCAAGCTCTGCTGTTATGCAAGGCGCCGCAGAAATGTTGGCTTATGGAACTGCTGTAAAATTAAAGAAAATAGAAGATTAATTTTTTTGATTTATTTAATATTTTAACTTTATTGTTTTAAAACAGTAACATTATTTGAATAATGATAGAATTTTGTTCGTAATCATAGATATTTGTTTATAATTATCTTTAATCTTCGTTAATTATTATTTTCTATTTTTTGATTATGTGTTATTATAAAAATTGTATAAAATCATTAAAATTCGAGAGGAGGTTATCACATGTTTATTAGAAGATTAGTTTCATTAAATCTTGTTAGTGGGATAAGTGTGCCTATTTGTGATAACCTTGCTCACATCAATTATTATTGATGATAAAGTAATTATTTGGGCTATGGTTATCACAACCATAGCCCATTTTTCATTTTATTGCTATTTTTGCTAAAAGGGCTATGGTTATCACGCCATAGCCCTATTTTTTTAAGGGAGGAATAAAAGATGGTTTTTAATTTTTAAATTCTGACAAACTAAAAACAAAAAATTGTAGGAGGGATTTTATGTCAAATTATGGAAAATATTATAAAAAGAATTACAACAAAAGAATAAAATCATATTATGAAGGTTTTGATGAAATGGAAAATATCAAGGATATTTTGATTGAACTTAAAAGATTTAATTATTGATGGAGGTATTTAAAATGAAAAAGATATTAAAATATGTATTTGATCAAAAAAAATATATTATTATAGCTTCAATAGGTATGATAGGTGGTATTATTGCTGAATTAATTCTTCCTTATTTAAATAAAATTGTTATTGACAACATCATTATAAATAAACAAATAGATTTATTATTTATAACATTAACTGGAATATTTTTTATTACTATTTTCCGGGCATTAATGGGATATGTGCAGGAATTTACTTTTGATTATGTTGGATCAAGAATTAGTAAGGCGTTAAAATTTGATTTATTTAAGCATATACAAAAACAACCTTTTAAATATTTTGATAAAACTAATACAGGTGAATTAATGTCCAGGATAGGTGAAGATGTTGATAACATATGGATGGCTTTTGGTTTTGGGATTGGTTTATCCGTTGAATTTTCTTTGTATTTTATTTTAGGCAGTGTTGTATTATTTTATTTAAACTGGAAATTAGCTTTAATTAGTTTAATTTCAGCGCCTTTTATAGCATATTTAGCAACAAAATTAGAAAAAGAAATAGGGGTTCTCCCACGAAAAGAGTGGGTAATTAGGAAAAAGGCAATTTACCTAAAGCCAAAAAAATAGTAATGGATAAATATTTAAAAGACTTAAAACCATAAGCTCTTTTGGTAAAAGTTCTAAGTTTTGAATTCATGCCTTCAATTTTAGCATTGGTTAATCCTGTTTTTAAATGCATAAGAATACCATTTATATGTTTATATAAACTCTTAGCTGCTTTTTTCATTTCTGGTATATTTGATTTTAACGCTTTGTCATACCATTTTTTAAAGAATTTTGATGCATATGCTGGTTTTTTATAATCAAATATTTTTTTTAATTCCAGAATTAATGAATATGCTTTTA